>CAYVGH010000001.1:0-22537 GCA_964451185.1 Candidatus Woesearchaeota archaeon
AAAATATTTTGGTTAAAATATCCAAAAAACCCCCAAAATCCCCTCTAAACTTCGTATAACCTGTATTGTCACAACCCCAAAATTATCATTAAAGTTTATAAATAAGTTAGTATAACTTAAAAAAATGCAAAAACAAGAATTCCTAAATAAACTAAATATAGAATTAAAAATTTCTAAAAATTCAGAATACACAATAAAAAATTATTTAAGAGCAAATAAAGAACTTTTGGATTTTCATGACAAATTACCTAAAGAAATGATTATTGATGATGTGAAGGCAATTATGGCAGAAAAAATATCCCAAAGAGCTTCTTCTTCAGTTGTTTTATTTTTAGCTGCAATCAAATATGCTTATGAAAATATTTTAGGAAAAGATATAACTAATGGAATAAAAAGACCAAAAAAAGAAAAAAAAATTCCAATTGTTTTAACAAAAAAAGAAATTAAAAAATTAATAGAAATTTTTGATAATGAAAAATCAAAATTAATAGTTTCTTTGATTTATTCATGTGGATTAAGAGTTTCTGAGTTAGTAAGTTTAAAATTTAGTGATTTGAATTTTGAAGATAAAACTGGTTATATAAGACAAGCAAAAGGAAAAAAAGATAGAATGTTTAATATTCCTATTTTTTTGTTTGAAAGATTAAAAGAACAAGCAAAAATACAAAAACAAGGAGATCAAGAATATTTATTTTCAGGTCCAAAAGGAAAGCTAACAGACAGAAACATACAAAAAATTGTAAGAAATGCTGCAAAAAGAGCTGGAATAGAAAAACCTGTTCATGTTCATACACTAAGGCATAGTTTTGCAACTCATTTATTAGAAGATGGAGTGGATATTAGAAAGATTCAAATAATGCTTGGCCATAGTTCAATTTCTACAACAGAATTATATACTCAAGTATCAACAGAAGAAATAAAGAAAATCCCTTCCCCAATCGATAGCTTATATTAAAATGAAAAAAAGAAAAACAAACATAAAAGTTGTAATTTTTTCAATAGTCGCATTAGGTTTTATGGCTTTGACTTTCTTAGTTTATTGGATGTTTATAATTGGAGCTGTGGTTTTGATGATTTTAAATCAGAGAGAATTGATGAGGAAGAAGTGAAAGAAAGATTTATAAATTCAAAAAATTTTTAATAAAACACAATGTCAGACACAATTAGGCAAGTTTTGGATAAAATTGATGAGGGACAACTTTTTATTCCAGCATTTCAAAGAGAGTTTGTTTGGAGAAGAGATAATGTTAAAGCATTATTTCGTTCTTTAATTAATGAATATCCTACCGGCACTTTACTTACTTGGGAAACTTCCAACCCTCCTGAATTAAAAGGAAAATCAAAATATTCTAAAGAAAAAGGTGCGATTAAATTATTATTGGATGGACAACAAAGAATCACCTCCATTTATTTAATTTTGAATGGCAAAATTCCACCATATTATAATAGTGAAGATATAAAAAATGATGTTAGCAATTTGTATGTTAATCTTGAAAATTTAGAATTAGAATATTATAAATCTAAAAAAATGGAAAACAATCCCCTCTGGGCGAATTTGACGAATATATTTCGTGAAGAATCAGATGATAAGATTATTCGTGTAAGAAATATTGTAAAAAAAATAAAAGAAAAAGAGGAAGTTTCTGAGAAAAGATATGATTTAATTGAAGATAATCTTAATCAAATTAAAAAAATTAAAGATTTTAAATTTCCCGAACAAACAATACCAATTAAAGCAAATATAAAAGATGCAATCGATATTTTTTACATGGTTAATGCAATGGGTGTTAACCTTACTGAAGCAGAATTAGCTCTTGCTCAAATTTCAGGTTATTGGCCTGAAGCAAGAAAATTATTTAAAAATAAATTAATCGAATTAAAAGATGTTAATTTTGATTTTAAATTAGATTTTATTATTTATTTGTTATTGGGAATTATACACACTAAAGGAGATGAAATGAAGAAACTCCACACCCCAGATAATTTTATACAATTAAAAGAAGTTTGGAAAAAATTAGATGAAGAAGTATTAGATTATGTAATTAATTTAATAAAAACTAATTATGTTGAATCAACAAAAGAAATTAATTCAGTTTATGCTTTAGTTCCAATAATCACTTATTGTTACCATAAGAATAATAAACTTTCAGAAAGAGAAATAAAAAAAATAATAAAGTGGTTTTATTATTCTCAAATAAGACATAGATATATTAGTCAGTTGCCACAAAAATTAACTAAAGATTTGAATATATTAAAAATCAGTTTAGAAAATAATCAAAATCCCTTCGACAATTTACTCCAAATAATAAAAGAAGAAAGAAGTTTAATAATTTCAGAATATGAATTTGAAGGCAAAACAACAAGTAGCCCATTATTTAGTTTAATGAAATTTTATTTCAAAAGCAAGGGGGCGTTAAGTTTTGATGGCGTAAAAATTAGTGAACTTAATCACGGAAAAAAATATTCCTTAGAAAATGACCACATTTTTCCTTTTTCACTTTTATCTGAAGCAGGATATAAACTTAAAACACCAAAGTATGGTTTGGCTCAAGAAATTACAAATAGGGCAATAGTTACTCAAAAAGAAAATAGAAAGAAATCAAATAAAGATGCATTATCTTATTTAACAAGTGTAAGTGAAAACCACCCAACTGCATTAAAACTTCAATTAATTCCCGAAGAAAAATTATTATGGAAAATAGAAAATTATGAAGATTTTTTAAAAGAACGAAGAAAATTATTAGCAAAAGGATTAAATGATTTTTTGAATAACATTACTGAAACTGAAGAAAATGAAATTAAGCTATCCATAATAGATTTAATTAATTCTGAAGAAAATGATAATTTAGAATTTAAATCAACATTATCTTGGAATCTTAAAGGAAAATTAAAAGATAAAGAAATTGAAAAGGAAGTCTTAAAAACTATTTCTGGATTTAATAACAAAGATGGTGGAACGCTTTTAATAGGAGTTGATGACGAACATAACATAAGTGGTTTAGATTCAGATTATAATTTAGCAAATTTAAAAGATAAAGATAAATTTGAATTACATCTTAAAAATATATTAAGAAGTCGTCTAAAAATAGATAATGAATATATTGCACGAAAAATAAAAATTTCTTTTGAAAAAATAAATGAAAATGATATTTGTATTGTTGAGGTTAAACAAGGAACCAAACCAATTTTTACAATAGATGAAAAATTCTTTTTAAGAGACGGCAACAATACCCTAGAACTTAAACCAAGCGAGGTTCATAAATATATTAATGAAAGATTTTAAATTTATATCCCAAATCATCCAAAACTCTTACTAATTTTTTCATCCCAAAAACTTGGCAAGGGATTTGAAACAAAACCCACAAAACTACTAGAATAAATATGTGTTGCCCCTTTATCCCCTTTAAACTTTTCAAAATCTTCTTCTGCTTTTTCATATAATTTCTGAATTATTTTTCTTTCAAAATCTTTTTGTAATAAAGAAGAGGGTTTCAAAACTAAAAAATCACTTTGTCTAAGGATATTTACATCTAAATTAGAACTATTCTGAGAAATAAAAAGAATTGAAAGATTTTTATGCCTTGCAACTAAAATCAATTCACTTAATAATTTATTTGCATTACTCATTGCATTTCTAGAACTAAATAAAATTCCTCCTTCATCAATCAAAACAACCGAATCATTATCCAATTCCTCAACACCTTCAACAACCTTTATCCATGAGGGCATTTCAGAACTTTTAAAACCCATTGCAAAACATTTTTTATTTTTCTTAGCTTGAAAATTCTCTAAAAATTTTATCCCAAAAGCACTTTTTCCAGAACCTCTTGCACCTAAAATAATTCCAATTCTAGAATCTGAATCATGAATTTTCTTTTCCCATTCAAGATAATTTCCCTGAATTTCTTTTAAAATTTCAAAATCATTATAAACAGCAACAATATCTTCTCTTTTTTCCTGAATTTCCCTTTCAATTTTTCTTTGTTTTATTTTTTTAGAAGTTTTTTTACCTTCGTTTTTTAAATAAATAATTCCGTCCACAAGATATTTTATCCCAAGATAAATCACTTTTGCAATAAAATATGGAATCCTAATTATAAACCAAAGAATTTTCAAGCCCCCATACTTTCTTTTATTTTTTCGTTTAGTCATAAAAAGGATTACATTTCATGTTTTATAAAATTAATCTCTATTCTTTTTTTCATTAGTTTGTGCAATATTCACTGTTAGTTTCCTTCCTTGTATTTCTTTTTCACTCATTTCTTTAATTGCTTTTTCTGCACTTGCTTCTTCTTTATATGTAATAAATCCAAACCCTCTTGATTTTCTGGTTTTCATATCAGACATAACAATTGCATCTTCAATTTCACCAAAAGGACTAAAAAGCTTTTTAAGTTCATCAAAACCAACATCCCAAGGTAGGTTACCTACAAAAATTCTTTTGTTCATTTTTTTACCTCCATCTAATTTTATTTTTGCAGTTTAGAAAATCTTCTAACTACTAAATTATCTAATTTTTTCAATATTTAAAGATTTATGTTTTAAAATTCTTTATTTTATTCTTTTTTGAACCTTATTTTCCTCTTAAAAAATAGATAATACAAAAATTTCCTATTTTTACTTTATCACTTTTTTTGCTTCATCATACCCTTTTTTTATTAATTTTTTATAATTTTCTAATTTGTATCTTTTTTGGCCTTGAAGATTTGGTTCAATTAAAACAAGATTTTTTATATAAGGAATTTTTGCGTTTGTTTGATTTTCAATTAAATAATAAAGAGTATTACTTAATGTTGAAAATTTTGATTTTATTTGAGAAAATAAACCTTTTTCTTTTTTATATTTCACATGTCTGGTATTATTTATAACATTTGAAGCGATTTTTATATTTCCTTTTTTTACATATTCTACTGGAAGATTTGAAGCAACTCCTCCATCCATGTAATATTTATTTTTAATTTTTTTAAAAGAAAAAATACTGGGAATAGAACTTGAAGCTAAAACAACATCATAGATCAAAACATTATCCTCTTTTGTAAAAAGTTTTCCTTGCCCTGTTTTCATTTCAGTTGTCATTATTTTTAAATCAATTTTTGTATCTTTCATTTTTCTTTTTTTAAAAATATCTTTTAGAAAAACATGTAATTTAAAATATTCTAATTTACTATTGTTATATTTTAATTTAAATAAATCCATTTTTTCAATTTTTTTTAATAATCTTTCCATTTCTTCTGGGCTTTTTCCAATTGCATAAAACGCCCCAACAACTGCTCCCATTGAAGTCCCAATAATTTCCTCTGGTTGTAAATTATTTTCTTCTAAAAATTTTAAAACACCAATATGAGAAATACCATAAGCTGCTCCTCCAGAAAGCACTAAAGAAAAACCTTGTTTTTTTAATCTTTTTATTGTTATCTTTTTCCAAACCATTTTTTTAAATATTTATTTCTTTTAGATTTATTTTATTTAAAGAGATGTAATCTAATTTTCTTAAAGATTTACTTTATTTTAAACCTTGTTATCGGAAATATTTTTAAAAATTAAAACTAAAAATATTTAAACAAGTTTGCATAATTTTTTTTATGGAAAGAGGGGTTAAGGCAGTTATTTTTGATATAGGAGGGGTATTGCAATTGGGAGATCAACAAAGGAAGTTTCAAAAGCAAAAACATACTTCAGGAGTTCATGAATTTGTTTCAAAAAAACTAAAAATTAATTTAGATCAATATTTTGATTCAATTGATTCTGCCTATGCTCTTTCATTAGAAGGAAAAATCACAAAGAAAAAACTTTTACAAATTTTTTCTAAAAATCTCCAAATCTCTTCTAAAAAAATAGAAAAGTTATATTATAATACATATAAGAAAAAATACAAAATAAATAAACAATTATTTAGGCAAGCATTTCAATTAAAAAAATTAGGTTATAAAATTGGGGTTCTTTCTGACCAATGGCATTTATCAAAAGAAGCACATATTCCAAAAAAATTTTACAAAATTTTTAATTCACTTGTTATTTCTTGTGAAGTCGGAATACGAAAACCAAATCCAAAAATTTATAAATTTCTTCTTAAAAAATTAAAACTTTCAGCAAAGCAAGTTCTTTTTATTGACGATCAAAAATGGAATATTGAACCAGCTAAAAAACTTGGAATGAAAACAATTTTATTTAAAGACAATGAAAAATTATTCAAAGAAAAAATTTGGAAAGGATTATTTAAATGAAATGCCCAAAGTGTGGATATGACTTAGGCCATGTTGGGGTCATGGAAGAAAAAAATACAAGGGGAAAACAGCAAAAACTTGGAATGATTAAAAAAGCTTCACAAGGGAGACATGTTTCACGAGTTCCATTTGGATATAAATGGGAAAATAAAAAATTAATTCCCGCTGAAAATTTTAGGGAAATAGAAGAAATTTTTGAAGAATTTTTACAAAAAGATATGAATTTATCAAGATTAGCAAGAAAACATAATTTTTCAATTAATGGTTTGAAAAAAATTTTAAGGAATTTTGCATATGTTGGAAAAGTAAAATTTGATGGACAGATTCATCAAGGAAAACACCAAGCATTAATTTCTTCAACATTATTCAATAAAGTTCAAGATAGATTAGATAAGTTAAAAAAAAATTAATATAATTATCTTTTAGAGGATTGTCGTTTTGCTCGGGCTTTTGAATCTCCTGGTTTATATGCTTCTTTTCTTCTAATATCCGCAACAAGCATATTTCTATCATAATCTAAAAAATTTTTTTCAAGTTCTTTTGAATTCGTAAATTTAATGATTGCTTTTGCTAAAGCAAGCTTGGCAGCTTCAATTTGACTTTTTTCACCACCACCATAAATATTTATATCAACATCAAAATCCAATTTTCCCAAAGTTTCTTGAGTAATTTTTAAAGGCTCTTGAATTTTTAAATTATCAAAAATTTGCAAAGTTTCATAATTTTTTTTATTAATTGTAACTTTTCCAGTTCCTGGAATTAAAATAGCTCTTGCAACAGAGGTTTTTCTTTTTCCTGAGGTAATTATTTTTTTATTTGCCATTTTATTTTGTGAATTCTTTAATTTTGTTTGTTTTTCTTTTTTTGTCTTGTTTTAATTTAATAAATTCCTTTCCTTCAAATTCTTTTGGAATTTTGTTATAACATTTAATTCTTTTAAATGCTTCTTTTCCTCTTCCCATCCTATGATTGGGTAACATTCCTCTTACTGCTCTTTTTACTATTTTTTCACTTGTTTTATGTTGTTTCGGACCTTTTTGACTTGAACCAAATCTATTTCTTTTTTGATAAAATTCATCTTTTAAGTATTTTTTATTTCCAGTAATAACTACATCAGAACAATTTACTATTGCGATTTCTTCACCTTTTAATAATTCTTTAGCCACAAAACTTGCTAATCTTCCCATTACAATTCCTGTCCCATTAATTATTTTCATTTTTTTAAAATTTTGATATCTTTTGCAGAAGGATTTAATTTAATTTCATCTAATATGTTTAAAACTTCACAACCAGAGTTTAATAATTTTTCTTTTGCTTTTTCAGAAAAATTTAAAGCAATAACTTTTATTTTTTTACTTGTGCCCTTTGGGGTATCAATTTTTCCTTGAGACAAAACCTTTCCTGGAATTAAAACTTTTTTACTGTTCTTAATTTTTTTATTTATTTCATTTAAATTTAGATTAATTCTTTTTTTACTAGGATATGAAAGAAGACTTGCAATTTTTAACCAAGAATTATTTTTTTTTGCAGCAATTAAAGTTTCAACTAATTTTGGATTTCTTTTTCTTTTTGTCTGTTTTTCAATTGTTGTTTTACTTTTCATTATATTTTGAAAAATTGCAAAATAAAAATTTTTAATTTTCTTTTTGTCTGTTTTTCAATTGTTGTTTTAGTTTTTAGTAGAAGTAATTAACTCCCACTAACGCGTTAACTCGCAGGTAATATTTTTAATTTTGTTTGATTTATAAACCTTATGCAGATAACAGGATTCGAACCTGCGTAAGCACTAAGCTAACAGATTTTGAGTCTGTCCCGTTTGACCACTCCGGCATACCTGCACATTAAGTTCAAACCAAATTCAATTATATAAAGTTTTTTAGAATGGAATAATTTTGATTAAAGAGAATTAATGAGGAAGAAAAGGTAATCTATTTTTCAAGTTTTTCTACTTTTTCTTCAAGGCTGTTTATTTTATTTTCAAGAACATCTTTTGTTTTATTGTTAAATAGGGCCTTTAAAGATCCTCCAAGAACATATGCCCCAAAACCAATAGCAGCAAAAGTAAAATCTTCTGTAATGAAACCCCCAATAGCAAAACCTCCTCCAGCCATTTTAACTAGATATGAATAATATTCATAATTCTCTAAAGCTTTGTATTTCATAAACCTCCAAACAAACCTTCCTAATTATAAAATGACACAACTATTTAATCTTCTTCCCAACTTCATCTAAATCTTTTTTCAAAACTTCAATTGATTTTGTAAAAATTTCTTCAATTTTTAATTGCCCAAAACTTTCTAAGCTAATTATTAAATTAGGAGTTTCCTTAATCTCTGCTTTCCTACCTGCTTTTTCACAAATCCCTTCACAAACATCACAAATTTCTTTTTCTTTATCATCTAAAAAAATTATTTTATCTCCTTTTTCTTTTATTTCAATATTAGGATAAATTTTTTGAATTTCTTCTTTAAATTTTTTATCTATTATAATTTCAGATTCATTTCTAAAAAACATTAAACCTGGAGAAAATTTTGAATGCTCCATCCCAATTCCAGTTTTTAAACTTGCTTTTATTTCTAATTCTTGTTCTTCATCAAGCAAAGTTATTGGAATCTTATCATAAACAACTTCTACATTTCCTTTTAATTCCCCTGAATAAACATAACCTTTGTGTTTTGTATTTAAAATCATTTCTCCTTTTTGTTTTTTATTTTTTAAAGGAATTAAACCCATTCTATGGGCAATTGTTTCATCATATAAAGGAGAATCATTTTTTGAAATTTCTACTTCATCAATTGCAATTATTGGAATTTGATTGATATATCTTCGGATAGCATTTGCAAGACTATTTTCAATTTCAGCTGAAAAAACTAATTTATTTTCTTTTTTATTTATAATTTCCATATTATTTTATTAAAAAGTTATTATTTAAATCTTAAGGTCTTCTTCCTCTTCTTCCTCCTTTTTTCTTAGGACCTCCACGAGGAATTCTTGTATTGTCAAGAATATTTATTATTTTAAATCCTTCTCTTGATAAACTTTTAACTAAGGCATTTGCTCCAGGACCTGGAGAAGGATTCCCTGTTTTAGCCCTAATTCTTATATATAAGAATTTAATTTTTTCTTTTTTCATTTTTTCAGAAATCCTTTTTGAAATAAACATTGCGATAGTTGGGTTTGCTTTAAGCCTCCCATGTTTTGTAACCATCCCTCCAGAAACTTTTGTAATTGTTCTGCCAGACATATCTGTAACATGCACAATTGTATTATTATATGAGGTATAAATGTGGACAATTCCCTCTATATTTTTATCTTTTTTGTCTAAAAGAATAGTTCCTTCTTGGAGATTTTTTTTTGGATTTTTAGTTTTTTCCATAATTTTATTTTCCTTTGGTTTCATTTTGAATTTATTTCTTGTTTAGTTTTTTTATTTGATTCCATACCTTCTGCTTTTTCTTGATTTGGAAGTTTTTTAACATCAATTTTTTTCTCTTCTAGTGTTTTTTCATGAGGAATTTTTATCGACTTTTTTTTATTTTTTATTACTTTTATTTTCTTTTCTTCCTCAACTCTTACAATATAAGAAGGTTTATCAACAATTTTTTCATTAACAAGAACTTTTCTGTGGGTAATCATTTGTCTTGCAGATTTAATTGTGTTTACAAGTTCTTTTTTTGTTATAATTGTTTGAAGTCTTCTTTTTAAATAATCTTCTTTTTCTAATGTAAGAACATCTGCAATTGAATTTACATTTAATCCAATTTTTTGCAATTGGTTAAATAAAGCTTGTTGTTCTTCAGAAGAAGACTTAATTAATTTTTTAGCTTTCTCTCTTATTGACTTAATTTTAGCATCTGCTTTCCAAATTTCCTTCTTATTTTTTAAACCAAATTCTTTTTTTATTTTGTCTTCTTCATCAATCCTTGTTTTATCGAAAGGTCTTTTTGGTCTTGAATATGTTTTATGTTTTCTTTTCATTTTTATTTTTTTTCTTCCTAATTCCAGATCCTTTTTTTCTATTTCTTCTGAAATTTGATTTAGTTCTTTGTCCTCTTACTGGAAGCCCTACAGAATGCCGAATTCCTTTATATGATTTTATTTTTTTTAATCTTTTAATATCAAAATCTTTTCTTAAGTCCAAATCACTTTCTGTTAGATGTTTATTCTCCCCAGTTTCAAAATCTTTTTGTCTATTTTTCAAAAATGTTGGAATTTCTGGATTTTTCAAAAATTCTTCAATTTTTTTTATTTCAGATTCATCAAATAACCCTATTTTTTTATTTTTATTTATTTTTAATTTTTTACAAACAGCATTAGATAAACTCCAAGAAACCCCTTTTATTTTTGTTAAGCCAGAATAAATTGTAGCATCTCCTTGAATATCTTTTCTTAAAATCCTTATTATTTTTTCTTTGAGTTCTAACTCTGAAAGGTTTTTTGTTTTAGCTTTTTTTTCAATTTTATTTTTTTCAATCATTTTTTTTTGTAAAGAGATTATATCTTTCATTTTCTGTTAATTCTTTAAATATTCTTTTTTCTACTGCTTTTTTTGGGCTGGGTAAGTTTTGAATCCTTTTTTTCATTTCTTCAAAAGATTCAAATTCTTTTTCTTTTCTTTGTTTTAATATCTCTTGCATATGTTTTTTTCCTAAACCTGGAAGTAATTCTATCTGATGTATTCTTTTATTAATTGCTTCTGAATTGTTGAAGAATTCAATGAATTCTTTTTCTCTTTTTTTCACAATTTCACTAATAAATTCTTTTAATTGATTTTTAGAAGCTTCTGTTAATTTTTCTTTATGCAACTTTCCTAAAATATAATATATTTTATCTCTCTTTCCAAGACCAATATACACTCTTTCCCCTGCATCTAATTTTACATCCCTTCTAGGAACTAATTCTAAAAGAGAAAGATTTTTTTCTCCTACAGCTTGGGCTATGGGCATCATTTTCTTTTCCAAAGGATAACCATTTGGAAGATATTCCAATATTATTACATATTCTTCTTTCATTTGAATTGTTTCCAGTATTTAATTTGAATTTTTTATTTAAATTGTTTAACAACATCAATAATTTTTGTTGTTTCATTTTCATCTAAACTAAGATTATTAAAAATTTTATTTATCTCTTCTTGGTTTGTAGGTAATAAATCAATAATTTTTGTTATATTTTTTTCATTTATCTTCATTAAGTTTAATTCTTCTAATTTTGCTCTAAAATCTTCTGCTTCTTGTGATTTTAATTTATTAAATTTTTTAATGAATCCCTTTAGGTTTTCTTTTTCTAAATATTTTGTTGCTTCTGGCATACTAATAGGTTTGCTTTTTATTATCATTGTATTCTTTCTATTTGTTTTATTTTTTTTAAATGTATTGGATTGATTATAAATATTTTCTCTTTTTTTAAATCCTTTAGTTTTATAATATATGATTTCCCTCTTTTTTCTTTAATAATTCCTGTTCTGCCTTGAATTCTTTTTGGAAAGATTGGTTGCATTGCAGGTTCTCTAGCAATAGCTACAGAATCTCCTTTTTTAAACTCTTGAAAAGCTCTACTAAAAGAGATTTTTCCTCGTTTTCTAATGTTTTTTCTTTTTGACATTAAATACTCAGAAATATCTAATTTAAAAAGTTATGTTTCTTCTTTTTTTTTAAGTTTTGTTTTCTTAAAAAATGAATAATACAAATTTTTTAGAAATTCGCTTTTGTTGAATTTAAATTAGATGAATCCCCATGATCTAAACATAAATCTCCATTACTCCGAGCATTTTCCATATTTTGTACAATTGCATTAAATGTTTTTTCACCAAAAGCACCTTTTCCACATGTTTCACAAAAATCTATAACACTTTCTTCTGCAATTATTTTTCCGCAATAAATACATTTTTTTACCATTTTTATTTTTTAATTTAGATAATTTTGTTTTTAAATATTTGCATGAAAAAGACTTTTTCAACAAAGCCTATGAAAAACATTTATAATGTCAAAGAACCTTATTTTTAAAAGAGAATGAAAAAACAAAAAATAATAATTAAATTAAAAGATGTCCACAAGTATTATTATATGGGGGAAAATATTGTAAAAGCTGTTGATGGATTATCCATTACAATCACAGAAGGAGAATTTGTTGCAATAATGGGGGTTTCTGGATCTGGAAAATCAACTTCAATGAACTTAATAGGAAGTTTAGATATGCCCACAAAAGGAAAAATTTTTTTAGATAACGAAGATATTTCAACTTTTACAGAATCTGATTTAGCCCAAGTTCGTGGGAAAAAAATAGGATTTATTTTTCAATCTTTCAACCTCATACCTAATTTAACTGCTTTAGAAAATATTATGATTCCCATGATGTTCCAAGGAATAGATGAATTTGAAAGAGAACAAAAAGCAGAAGAGCTATTAAAATCAGTTAATCTTGGAGAACGAATGGACCATTATCCAAATGAATTATCAGGAGAACAACAAAGAGTTGCAATTGCTAGAAGTTTGGCAAACAATCCAGATGTTATTTTTGCTGACGAACCAACAGGAAATTTAGATACCCAGACAGGACAAATGGTCTTAGAATTCCTTAAAAATTTAAACAAAAAAGGAAAAACAATCATTATGGTAACCCATGATCCTGATTTAGCACAAAAACATGCAAATGTTGTTTACTGGCTAAAAGACGGAAAACTAGAAAAAATAACAAAGAAAAAAAATGGTTGGTCTAAAAATAGAAAAGAAAAATTAAAACAATTAAAAAAAGCAAAATAAAATGATTAGAGATTCTTTTTTACTTTCTATTAAAAATTTAAAGCAAAGGGGCATAAGGTCATGGTTAACTCTTTTGGGAATTTTTATTGGAATTACTGCAGTAGTTTCTTTAATTTCTTTAGGAAATGGATTGCAATTTGCTGTTGCAAGCCAATTTGGAATAAGTCAAACAGAATTAATCACAATTGAAGCAGGAGGTGTTTTAGGTTATGGACCTCCTGGAACAGGAGCTGTAAATCCCTTAACAACAAATGATTTGGAAGCAATAAAAAAGCTTAGCAGTGTAAAAAAAGCAGTAAAAAGAAATATTGCCCCAGGAAAATTAGGATATAATGATAAACTTATTTTTGGATATGTTGCAAGCATTCCTTCGGGAGATGACAGGGATTTTATTTATGAGCAACTTGATGCAGAACCCATTACAGGAAGATTTCTCAAAGATTCAGATTTTGGAAAAGTTTTTCTAGGATATAATTTTTATGTTGATAAAGTAGGATTAGATAAAAAAGTTCTTCCAGGAAAAAAAGTTATAATCAATGACAAAGAATTTGAAGTCTTAGGAATTCTTGAAAAAAAAGGGAGTTTCATGTTTGACAATGCAGTATTTATGAACGAAAAAGATATGGAAGATTTGTTTGATTACAAAGATGAAATAGATATTATTCTTGCACAACCAAAAAACAAAAATGAAATAGATAGAACAAAACAAGATATTGAAAAATTATTAAGAAAACAAAGAGATGTAAAAGAAGGGGAAGAAGATTTTAGTGTTTCTACTCCTGAAGCTTCATTAACCACAGTGAATAATATTTTAGGGGGGGTGCAAGCATTTATTGTTATTGTGGCTTCTCTCTCAATTTTTATTGGTGCATTAGGGATAGTAAATACAATGACCACTTCGGTTTTAGAAAGAAAAAAAGAAATCGGAATAATGAAATCCATTGGTGCAAGAAACCAAGACATTTTTTTACAATTTTTTATCGAATCTGGATTACTTGGTTTACTTGGAGGAATTGCAGGGGCAATTTTTGGAACTTTAATTGGAATTTTTGGAACTCTTGGGATTAATAATTTTCTTGGAACAGATATTAAACCAACAATAGATTTTGTTTTAATTTTCTTCTCATTACTTGGAAGTTTTATAGTTGGTGCTTTGGCAGGAATCATTCCTGCAATGAATGCAGCCAAACAAAATCCAGTGGAGGCATTACAAGGTTAAAATGATAAACATAGAATCAATTAATTATTCATTAAGGAATTTAAAACATAGAAAAGCAAGAAGTTTTCTTACAGTTTTTTCCATTTTAGTTGGAATTTCTGTAATATTTATTTTCATTAGTTTTGGATATGGACTTTACAATTATACAGAAGAATTATCTTCAGGCTCTTCTGCAGATAAATTAATTATAATGGCAAAAGGAGGAGGCATTCCGGGAATGGATGACACATTTAAGTTAACAGACCAAGATGTTAAAGTAATAGAAAGGGCAGATGGAGTTTATGAAGCAACTGCATTATATTATGAAGCTGTTGAAGTTGAAAAGAGAGATGAAAAAATATTTACTTTCTTAATTTCATATGATCCAAAAAAACCTTTAATTATGGATATTGCTGGAATTGGGATTGAAAAAGGAAGGCTTCTTAATTCAGGAGATTCCAAATCAGCTGTGTTTGGATATAATTATTTAATTGATGGAAAAATATTTGATAAAGGCTTAGGATTAAATGATGTTGTTGAGATTAATGGGGAAAAAATAAAAATAATTGGTTTTATGGAAGCAATTGGTAATCCCCCAGATGATGCTAGTATTTATGTTACAAATGATTATTTTGAAGAGCTCATTCCCGAAAAAGATTCTTATGCCCAAATATATGCAAGAATTGATATTAAAAATATAGATAAAACAATTGAGAATGTTGAAAAAAATTTAAGAAAAGAAAGAAATCAAGAAGAGGGAAAAGAAGATTTCTTTGTTCAATCTTTTGAAGATTTAATAGAATCTTTTTCAGGAGCTTTAAACATGATTATCGGTTTTGTTATTTTAATTACTTTAATTTCAGTTTTGGTTTCTGCAGTGAATACTGCAAATACCATGATCACGTCCGTTTTAGAAAGATATAAAGAAATTGGAATTTTAAAAGCAATTGGAGCGAGAAATTCTGAAATCTTTGGAATATTTTTATTTGAATCTTCTTTCTTAGGTTTTGTCGCGGGAGTTCTTGGAGTTTTACTTGGATTTGGACTCACTTCTCTTGGAGCAACTATTTTGGCAAATCTTGGTTGGGGATTTTTACAACCCTATTATTCTTGGCAATTATTTTTAGGATGTATTGTATTTGCAACATTAACAGGAGCAATTTCTGGAGTTGCACCTGCAATAAATGCATCAAAAATAAATCCAGTAGAAGCATTGAGGTATGAATAGCAAAAATTTAAAAAGAAAGTTTTGTTTTTACATCTATGAAGAAGAGGTTATTAAGTTATTTAATATTTGGAATTTTAATTATAAATATAACATTTGTTTTGGCAGGTCCTTGTGATTTAGATGTTTCTATAATTAATCAAGATCCTTATTTAGCTATTCCAGGGGATTATGTTAAAATTGTTTTCCAAGTACAAGGTGTTGAAAATCCAGAATGTGGAAAAATAGAATTTGAATTATTAGAAAAATATCCTATATCTTTTGATCCTTTAGAAAACCCAAAAATTTCCACAGAATCTGGAATTTATAATAAAGATTATAGTTCTTTTTTACTTGTACCTTATAAAATAAGGGTTGATTCAAATGCACTTGAAGGAGACAATCCTATTGAAGTGCAATATAAATTTGGATTAAATTTAGGTTATGAAACAAAACAATTTAATTTAAATGTTAAAGATTCAAAAGCTGATTTTGAAATATATATTTCTGATTATGATTCCAGCACTAGAACAATGACTTTCAAAATATTAAATACAGAAGATGTAGATGTAGAAGCTTTAACAATTGAAATACCCAAACAAAATAATATAGAAATTAAAGGTTCAAACATAAATATTGTTGGTGATTTAGATTCTAATGAATATACTACTGCAGATTTTGAAGCCATTCCTAAAGAAGGAGAGATAACAATTAAGATTATATATACAGATGAAATAAATAAAAGAAGGACTATTGAAAAAACAGTTCTTTATGATTCAGAATATTTTACCGGGAGAATTGCAGATAAAAATAACAAAAGTTTGAGTTCTTACCTCCCTTGGTTAATTATTCTCGGAATAATTATTTATTATTTTTATATAAAGAGAAAAAAGAAACAAAGAGCAAGAAGAAGATAATTCTTTGTTTTTGGAGTAAAATAACAAGTTTTAAAAACTAATTTTATAAATTAATTATATGATAATACCAGTTAGATGTTATTAAATAGTAAAGTATATAAAGATTAATTAGTTTATTTTATCATGGAAAAAGAAGAAAGTTTAATGATAAAACTAACTCCTGAATTCCAGAATAAATTATTCTCTAATTTGCTAAAAGAACACGGAAGACATAAATTATCTCAGGAAATAGGGAAATCAAGATCTATTCTTTACCATTATAAAAATTACAGGGTTAAAGCAATCCCAGATTTTGTACTGAAAAGGGCAATCAAACTTTCAAAATATTCCAAAGAAAAGTTAAAGAGGAACATAGTCAAAAAATATTTTAAAGAAGATCAAGACCAAAAGGTACTGAACCAAGGTAGAGAAATAAGAAACAATCAATTAAAGAAGTGGAAACAAGAAATTCCAAATTTAAAATTAATTTTAAAAAACAACCATCTTGATTTTGAGAAATGGTTTTTTTCATACAAAAAATTAATAGATTTTGGAGCAAGAAAATTTAATTATATAAAAAAGGAAAAAGATTATTTGGAAATTAGCTATATGGCTCATTCAAATAAAGAGAAAAAAGAATTTATTTTAAGATTTCCTAGGAAAATAATTCTTGACAAGGAATTTTTATATTTTTTTGGATTGTGGTGTGGAGATAGATCTGGAGGAGGGAGATTAGGTATATGTAATCAAAATAAAGATATTCTAAGTTTCACTGAAAATTTTTTAAAGAGAAATTTTCAGAATATAGAGAAAATATTATATATTTCTAAAAATATCAGAGAACCAAATATCTTTTACGATAAAAAATTTATAATAGATAAAGAAATTAGGGGGTGGGCTTTGTCAGTCCATTCAATTAATGGTATTTTTTCATCCTTTTTTTATTACCTACAGAATTATTTGGAAGATTTTTTAAAGAAGGCCAGTAATTTGGAATGTTTTTTTGCAGGTTTATTTGATGCAGAAGGGAATGTCTCACTCTATAATAAATCTTTTAGGTGGGCATGCAAAAACAAGGGGTTGGTAAAAATTTATTCTAAGTTTCTTGGAAATTTGGATTTATATAAAAGTTATAGTGGAGGTTGTTTAATTTCTTATAATAAGAAATCTTTTTATGAGAACATTTTACCCCATTTAAAACATGAAAAAAAGATAAACCATACTTTATTTTTGTGCAAAGGAGAAGGTAAAATTCCTTCTGATTTAAATGATATTTTAATTTATATTAAAAATAATCCTTCTAAAACACAAAAAGAAATTACGAAAGCTTTAAAAAAGTCGAAAGTTTACTCAGAATTAGGATTGTTAAGGGAATTTGGCTTTATTTTAGCTGAAGACTATCCTTTAAGATTTAAATTAAATAATGAAAATAAAAAAAATTTCAGGAGCTTAAAATCATAATACCCCCGAGATGTTTTTCATGCGGTAAACCTATAGGTCATTTATGGGAAGAGTTTAAGAAAAGAGTGACTGAAGGAGAAAACCAAAAAAAGGTTTTAGATGAATTGGGATTGGAAAGAATGTGTTGTAGATCTGTTTTTTTAGGTCAAACAGATTTAATTGAATTAGTTGGAAAATTTAAGAAGAGTTAAAAAGAATGATTTCTCTTTGTTTTTTATGATAATAGAATTTTATGAAGAGTTTCCAGATAAAGAAAATTTAGAAAAGTTAAAATTAATTAAATTTCCAACAAAGATATTTATTGCTTCAAAGTCAATTAAAGAATTTCAAGAGTATGAAAAAATTGCAAAGAGTTATAAAAAAGATTTAGAAGTTGCTTATTGGCCAATTGTAAAAAATTCTTATTGGATTTCGCCATTTGCAAATCATAAAGATTTGATTGAATTATTTAATAATTTAGAAAAAATAAAAAATCCTTTGCTTATTGATTTAGAATTCCCATTAGCTAAAAGATGGAAAATGTATTTTAAAAATATTTTTTGTTTTAGAAAAAATAAAAAGTTAATTAAAAAATTTCTTAAGAATAATAAGAAAAGAATTACAACTGCAGAATATTCTCATATTTTTTCAAGGATAAGAAAAATTTTAGGTTTAAGTTATGATATTAATTATGAAAAAAGTATAATGTTTTATACAAGTATTCGGTCAACAAAACTTAATAAAAAAATAAAAAACAATTTAAAGAAAATAAAAAATAAAAAAGATTATTCAATTTCTCTTGGAACAATTGCAATTGGAATTTTAGGAAATGAGAAAATACTTTCACCAGAAAATTTAGAAAAAGATTTAAAATTTGTTAAACAGCAAGGTTTTGGAAAAGTTATAATTTTTAGATTAGGTGGGATTAATAAAGATTATGTTCAAGTTTTGGAAAAGTTTATTTAATTTTCCACTTATTAATATAACTACAATTTTTACACTCAACAATTTTCATTCCATTTTTAATTCTAATTTTTTCTTTTCCAGAATAAGGATTTAAACATTCTTTACAAAATAATTTTCTTTTTTCCTTTAATGGAATTTTTTTATTCATTGCCAAACGCTTTATTTTTTTAATTTGTTTTGGAGTTTTATTCTTAATTTCTTTAAAGAATTCATTAATTTCTTCTTGTGCAGCAGTTTTTGAGATTTTGTTTTTCATGAAATAAATAAAAATTAATACTTTATAAAAATAAGCAAGACAGCTTAATGGTTTGGCAGCTTGTCGGCCACTACAACCATTAACATAAAATGCTTAACTTCTGTGTTCGGAATGAGAACAGGTGTTACCAAATTATTATGGCTGTCTCAATTTTTTCAAACAGAGACTCTTTATAAAACTTTTTATATTGTAAAGAATCTAATAAAATATGCGGAAGTGCCGGAGTGGTCAAACGGGACACGTTAAGGGCGTGTTAGCTTAGTGCTTACGAGGGTTCGAATCCTTTCTTCCGCATATTTCGTTAGAAATGTGTGTATGAAAAGTTTATCTTTTCTTCCGCATTTTTCCCACAATGCCCGGGTAGCTCAGTCTGGATTTAGAGCATTTCCCTCCTAAGGAAAGGGTCGCAGGTTCGAATCCTGTCTCGGGCGTTTGGATTTGAATCCTGCTTAAATTAAAAAAGATTTCCACTTGCGAAAAGTGAGTTGCTGGTTTAATTGATTTTTTCACGAAAAATTAATTAATGAGAAGTTTGCTTCTCTTCGAATCCTGTCTCGGGCGTTATAAAAAAGTTTTAAAAGACTATTTACACTTTAAAAAGATAGGCGTGGATGGTCTAGTGGCATGATCTTTCGCTTCCAACGAAATGGCTCGGGTTCGATTCCCGATCCGCGCATAAAAATAAAATGGAAGATCAAGAACAACAAAACAAAAGAAATTGGCATGATAGAAATTATAAGAAGTTATTATTAATCCCCTTAATATTAATAATCTTTTCTCTAGTTTATCTTGGATATTTTTATCATAATAATCAAGATATAATCTATAAAGATATTTCTCTAACAGGTGGAACTTCAATTACAATTTACGACCAAATAAATATTTTGGAATTAGAACAAAATTTACAAGATAAATTAGATGAAATAAATATAAGAGAAATAAAAGATTTAACAACAAATGAACAAAAAGCAGTAATTATTGAAACAAAATCAAATATGACTACAACAAAAAATGTTTTAGAAGAATATTTAGATTATGAATTAAATGGAGAAAATTCTAGTTTTGAATTTACAGGTTCAAGTTTAAGTGAAAGTTTTTACAAACAACTTCTCATCGCAATTTTGTTTGCATTCCTTTTTATGGGAATTGTGGTTTTTATTCTCTTTAAATCTTTTATCCCGTCCTTAGCAGTAATTATTTCAGCATTTGCAGATATTTTAATGACTCTTGTGGTTGTTGATTTTTTTGGAATAAAATTGTCTACAGCAGGAATTGTTGCTTTTTTAATGTTAATGGGTTACTCGGTTGATACTGATATTTTGCTTACAAATAGGATGTTAAAAAGAAGAGAGGGAAATTTAAATCACAGAATTTTTGGTGCAATGAAAACCGGAATGACTATGACTTTAACTTCATTATTTGCATTTCTTGCTGCTTTAATTGTAGCGCAATCTTTTTCAAATTCTTTAACACAAATTTTTACAATTCTTTCTATTGGTTTAGGATTTGACCTTCTTAATACATGGATAACAAATGTTTCAATACTTAAATGGCATGTAAAAACAAAAAATGAGTAAAAAATTAACTTTTAAAATTTGGGTATTAATAATTTTTTTATTATTTTCTTTGATTTCTATTTTTGGAATACCCCCTTCTTTTTTACAAAAAGGCGTTTTAATTACAAGTGTTGATCATAATTCCACTGCTTTTGAATTAGGATTAAGAAAAGGAAATATAATTATTGGTATTGATGAAAAGAAAATAAATTCTTTAGAAGATTTTTTAGAAATAATTAATTCAAAATATCCTTCTGATAAAGATATTAAAACAATTATTCAAACAAAAAATTCTGAAATAATTTTATATTCTAAAGAAGCTCCAGAAATAATTGTTTCTAAAATTCCTAAAACAAATATTAAATTAGGATTAGATTTAGCAGGAGGTGCAAGAGCATTGGTTAAAGCACAAAATAAATCATTAGATTCAAAAGAAATTAATACTTTAATTGATATTACCAGTAATCGTTTTAATGTTTATGGACTTTCTGATGTAAAAGTGAGTCCTGTTTCTGATTTATCGGGAGAGCATTTTATGTTAATTGAAATTGCAGGAGCAACACCAACAGATTTGAAAAAATTAATTTCAGAACAAGGAAAATTTGAAGCAAAAATAGGAAATGAAACTGTATTTATTGGAGGAGATAGAGATGTTGCATCTGTTTGTAGAAATGATGCAACTTGTGCTGTAATAACTGCTTGTAATCCCGATGGCGCTGGAAGTTTTTATTGCAAATTTAGATTTTCAGTTTATTTGAGTGAAGCTGCTGCAAAAAGACATGCAAATATTACTTCAGAACTTGAAGTTAATGAAACATCTGAATGTTTATCAAATAAAGAAAGTTGTTCTTTGGAAAAACCATTGGATTTATATGTAGATGATAAACTTGTTAGCAGTCTTCTTATTAACGAAGGATTAAAAGGAAGTGATACAACACAAATTTCTATTTCTGGTTCTGGAAAAGGAGAAACAGAACAAGATGCATATACAAATACACAACAAGAGATGCATAATTTGCAGACAATTTTAATCACAGGAAGTTTGCCTTATAAATTAAATATTGAAAAATTAGATACTATCTCCCCCACTCTTGGAAAAGAATTTATTCATTCGATTTTTTTAGCAGTGATTATTGCTTTGATTGCTGTAACAATTATAATTTTTATAAGGTATAAAAATTTTAAATCTTCGGTTACACTTTTAGTGATTTCTATTTCAGAAATAATAATTATTCTTGGAATTGCATCTTTAATTAAATGGAATTTGGATTTGCCAAGTATTGCTGGTATTTTAGCAACAATTGGGACAGGGCTTGATGATTTAATTATTATTTTAGATGAAACCACACAAAAATTCTTAAGTTTAAAGCAAAGATTAAAAAGAGCATTTGTAATTATACTTGGAGCTTATTTTACTTCTTTTGTTTCTCTATTACCTTTAATGTGGGCAGGAGCTGGTTTATTAAAAGGATTTGCAGTAACAACTATTATTGGAATTACTGTTGGAGTTTTTATTACAAGACCTGCATTTGGCGATATCATTAAAAATTTCATAAAAGAATAAATTTTTTATAGTTTTATAAAGTTAGGAAGATATAATTAATTATGTTAGAAAAAGAAAAGAGATTTGTTAAGGAAGAGGAAAAAGATATTAAAGGAGTTTGGAGAAGAATAAGGAAAAGAGATTTTTCAGGCAATACTGGTTTAGCTGTGAAAAATTCTGTTTATCAGTTTTCTACAACTTTAGTTGCAAAAATAGGTTCTTTGATTTTTATTGTAATCCTTGCAAGATTATTAATGCCTGAATTATTTGGTTTGTATTCTTTAGCTTTATCAACAATTGTTTTATTTGCAGCATTTTCTGATTTAGGTGTTGGACGTACTTTAGTGAGATTCATTTCCAAGGAATTATCAAATAAAAAACCAAATACAAAAGCATATTATGATTATTTAATTAAAATAAAATTTGTTTTAACTTTCTTAACTTCTTTAATATTAATTTTATCTGCTTATTTCATTGCAAATGTTTATTATAATAA
>CAYVGH010000002.1:0-2190 GCA_964451185.1 Candidatus Woesearchaeota archaeon
CATGGGAAAAAGTAAATCAAAGATTTTCATTTCCCCATTTTTAAAGGGGTGTAAAAAATGGGAAAGAGCATAGGTGTTGTTAGTCTGAAAGGGGGAGTTGGAAAGACTTCTGTTGTAGTTGCTTTGGGTTCTGCAATTGCAGGTTTTGATAAAAAAGTTCTTTTAGTTGATGGAAATCTTTCTGCACCGAATTTGGGAATGCATTTTAAAATTATTAATCCTGAGAAAAGTCTTCACAATGTTTTGAATAGAGAAATTCATGCTAAAGATGCTGTTCATAATTTAGAAAATATTGATGTGATTCCTGCTTCTATTTTTACAAATGAACAAATTAATGCTTTAAAATTAAAAGATAGAATGAATTATTTAAAGAGAAAATATGATTATATTCTTTATGATTCTTCTCCTGCTTTAAATGACGAGACTTTGGGGGTTATGATGGCTTCTGATGGATTGCTTGTTGTTACAACGCCTGATTATCCAACTTTGAGTTTGACAATTAAAGCTGTTAATTTAGCTAAACAAAATGGAACTCCTATTGATGGTTTAATTATAAATAAAGTTCATAAAAAGAAATTTGAAATTCCTGTTGAAAAAGTAGAAGAGACAATTGAAGTTCCTGTGATGGCTGTTATACCTTATGATATTAATGTTTTGATGGCTTTGTCTGAATTTACTTAAAGTGTAGAGCATAGCCCAAAATCAGAAGCTAGTGAAGAATATAAGAAGTTGGCAGCTTCTTTAATTGGGGAGAAATATAAACCTGTTAAACTTAGAAATTTGTTTAAATGGATTAATCTAAGAAAACAAGATGTAAATAGATTAGTTCTTTACAAAAGTGTGTTCCATGAATAGATTTATAAATTAATTCTAGTTTTAAGTTTTAGAGCCCTATAGTATATAAGATAAATCTTGCACTATAGGAAAGAAGTAAAGCCCTATAGTACAGTGGTCAAGTATACAGCCCTTTGAAAGTAAGATGTTCGCATCTTTCATTACTCCATTCCTTTGGATATGAAGCAAGGCTGTGACCCAGGTTCGAATCCTGGTAGGGCTATTCAAAAACTTTAAATACATTTAATTCTTATATTAAATATGGCAGAAACTAAAACAAAAGTTTCTAAAAAATTAGAAACTAAGGGAAAACAAATAGGTGTTGTGTCAAATTTTTTTGAGCATGTGAAAGTTGCAGCGATTAAGTTGGAAAAGCCTTTGAAAGTTGGAGATAAAATAAGAATTGTTGGTGGAGAAGTTGATTTTGAACAACCTGTTAAAAGCATGCAAATACAAAAGGAAAAAAAAGAAAAAGCAAAAAAAGGCGACGATGTGGGAATTAAGGTGAAAAAGAAAGTTAGAAAAGGGTATAAGGTGTTTAAGGTTTGAATTTATTTTATCAAAAGATTTATAAACTATAGTTTCTATAGTGGCTATAGGATGACAAGTACAATACAAATAAGTAGAGAAACAAAGAATCTAATAAGTTCTTTTGGAACCAAAGAAGATACTTATGAAACTATTATCAAAAGACTTTATTCCCTTGCTGTTAAAGAACAATTAAGGCAATTTTTAATGCCTTCTGAAAGATATATTCCAATAGATGATGCAATTAAAGAGGCAGAAAAATTATGGCCAAAGTCGAAATAATTGATCTTTTAAAAAAGGAAATTCTGAAAAAATTTAAAGGAGAATCTGTAACTATTTTTAAATTCTTAAAATCTTTAGAACAAAATCCAAAAAAAGGAAAATTTCTTGGACAGTTTGCAGGTTTTGTTTTGAAAGAATTAAAATACAAAAGTTTTAGATTTTATTTTATTGTAGATGGGAATAAATTAAATGTTTTATCGGAAGAGGAATTAATTAGTTTGTTAATTAGATTTGTTAGAATGTCAGATAAGAAAGCTCAACAAAAAACAATAAATGAAATTAGAGAAATATTAGTTAAAATAGGTTTTCAAGGTTTTGATTAATGTTTGTACCTTCCTCTTTTTTCAATTGCTTTTATTCTTTAAACTTTTTTACAAAAAAGTTTTGATTGTTTTAGTGTCTATAGCGTCCCCTACGTTCAACAGAAACAATCCTCTCAAATATTTTATTTGCTTCTGTTTTTCCTAATTCTTTTTCATATTCTTTGAAAACTTCTTTTATTAGAATTTTATAATTTTCAAAATGTTTTGCTTCTAAAGCTTGTTT
>CAYVGH010000002.1:2290-19459 GCA_964451185.1 Candidatus Woesearchaeota archaeon
TTTATCTTTTTTTAGTATCATATTTGAGGTAGTTAAATCTCCATGAATTATCTCTGCTTTGTGAAGTTTTGCAATTGAAGTTCCAATTTCTTTGCAAATTTCTTTTTGTTGTTTTAATGGAAATTTATTCAAATGTTCTGAGAGTTTTTTTCCTTTAATAAAAGGCATTTTTATTTTATCAAAATCTTTTGAAATTTCTGGAATTGGAGAATTAATTATTTGCGCTGCTTTTGTTAAAAGTTTTGTTTCTGATTTTGTTCTTCGTTTTCTTATTTGTTTGTCTAATTCAGGATGACGATAAGATTTTGAAATTCTATCCTTTGTAACTAAATTATCTTTAAGATAAATTTTTGCTTCAGCTCCTTGCGAGATAAGTTTTGATTTCATATTAAATTTTTTTCATTTTAATTTTCTTTTTTCCAAATAAACTTTCTCCAAAAGATTTTACTGATTTTGTTTTTAATAAAAGAATTATCATTATGTAAATTAAAATGAAGTGAATAATAAAAAAAAGATTTTTGTTTAGTGTGTCTTTAAATATTAAAATTAATAAATCTTTTAAAATACTCGCTCCGAATATCAACATCAATAAAAATAAGATTGTTCCAATAATGTTTTTGTAGATTTTTTTCATTTTAATTTAAAGTTTTCTAAATTTTCATTTAATGTTTTAATAAGAAAAGGGAAAATTAAAGTGTAATCTTTGTCATTTGCTTTTCTTACTGCTTTAAGATAATTTTGTCTGTTCTTTTTATAAATGTTTATCCAAGGGTATTTACTTTTTTTTAGGATGAAATTCATTAGTAATCTTGAAACTCTGCCGTTTCCGTCTATAAAAGGATGAATTGTTACAAATTTCATTGAAAATAAAATTGCTAATTCAAAAGGGTGATAATTTGTTTTATTTTTATTATACCAGTAAATTAAGTTTCCAATTAGTTGCGAAACTTTTTCTGCCTGGGGAAGTTTTACATTGCTTCCAAAAATACGAACATTTGTTTTTCTATAATTTCCTGCAAATCTTTCTGAAATGTTTTTTAAAATAATTGAATGAAGTTTTAATATAAATAATTCATTTAATGCACCTTTGTAATTTTGCATAAATTCAATTGCTTTTTTGTGGTTTTTTGCTTCGTAAATTTCTCGAATTGTTTTTCCTTCAGGCACAATTCCTTCATTAAGAATTAGATTTGTTTCTTCTAAAGATAATGAACTTCCTTCAATAGCATTACTATCATAGGTTAATTCTGTGAAAAAAGTTTCTTCAAATTTTTCAAATTCTTCTTTGTTCAGAGAGTTTATTTTTTTAAAATAAATTTCTCTTAAATTTTCTATTTTTGAAACTTGTTCTTTTGTTAGATATTTATATTTTTTTATAAGAAGTTCTTTTTCAAATTCTTTTTTTAATTTCTTAATTTTGTTTTCAGAGATTTTTCCATAACCAATAAATTTGCTTTTCTTTTCCCAAACATTTCCTTTTCTTTTGTTGCTAACTAAGTAGTTTTGAATTTTTTTATTTATTTTTCTTTGTTCATGATAAACCATAAAATTCTATGTGGGCACATATTTATAAAGGTTTGTGTTTGTGCCCATATTGTTTTGAGAATTGTGTAAATAATTGGATATTTTTGAGAAGAGAAACATTTAAATAATTTGGCTATGTCTTTTGAAGATGGAAACAAGAACTTTTAGTGCAGTGCTTAATTTTGAAGAAGGAATGTTTGTAGCTAGTTGTCCTGAGATTGGGACTGCTAGTCAAGGGGAAAATGTTGAAAAAGCTTTGGCTAATTTAAAAGAGGCAACTGAATTGTATTTGGAGGAGTTTTCTGTTGTTGAAGAAACTAAGCCGATTTTTACTTTTTTTGAGGTTAATAAAAATGTCATTAAAGAAAATATCGGGGCGTGAGATTATTAAAATTCTTTGTAATAAATTTGGATTTGTTACAGTTCGGCAATCTGGAAGTCATGTTTGTTTAGTTAAGCAAACTTCTGAAGGGAAAGTTGGAACAGTTGTGCCTTTACACAAACAAGTAAGAATTGGAACTTTGAAAAAAGCTTTAAAATTAGCTAAGATAAATGAAGAGGACTTTGCAGAGATGATGTGATGGAAATTAATTTTCTTTGACAATTTCATCATATAAATCTTTTTTAAATTTGTTATAAATTAAATGAACTTTGCATTGAATACACGAAGAGAACTTTGAATAATTGTTTTTTTGAGTAAAATTCAAAGATTCCCATAAGAAAACTTTGCTTTATTTGTGAAATTTGTTAGTTTTGCAAAGTTCTCTGAAGGTTCGAAATCAGGGCACATTGTTCCATAATCTTTTTCAATTATTTTATCCAATTTATTAATAAGTTTTAGATAATCTTTTTCTATTGTTTGTTGTAGTGTTTTGTGTTTCATGGGGAAATTAGGAAAGGGGAATTTTTAAGAGTTTTTGGGATTTGTTTCTTCTTTGAGAAAAGATAAACGTTTATATAATATATTTTATACGTTACAATATGAAAAAAGAAGGGGTGATTATATTTATAATTTTTATAGGAATTCTTGTTATTGGAGGGGTTTTTTTTTAGTTTTAAAAATAAATTCTGTTTGTTATTCTGTTCAGGGAGTTAAGGAATTGGACGACGAAAGTAAACAAGGAATTTTGAATTTAGTAATTTGTAAATCTAATCCAAGGATTTGTTACCATCATAATAATCGTCCAATACTCCTTCAAGTGAGTGGAAAGTATGAAATTTTTAAAGGATTTAATTATGGTTTAGGTTTTGTTATTCAAAATATTGAAAATTTAACAGGATTAAATTATGAAGTTAAATTTGATGATTCAACCTGTAATTTGTCTAAAGAAGAAGCTGAAAATTTTATTATTTCTGGAAAAAAAGATGAAGTTATTTTTGATGAAGACGGAATGTATTTTGGATTAATAAAATTTGATATTCCTAAAAAAGTTGAATCTTGCATGGTGTCTTATAATATAATTTCAAATGCCGAACAAAAACCATATGTAAGTGCATCTTTTTATATAAATATTGAAGGTAAAAAATTAATTCATAATTTTTGTAGATAAAGATTTTACTTAAACCTCATCACCTTCCTTTTCCCAAATTTCTTCATAAGTTTTTGCATTTGTTTCTGGCTCATTCCTTTTGACATGTCCATTTCATCTATTCCACCTTTTGTCATTTCCTGAAGCATTTTATATTGTTTTAATAATGCTCTAACATCTGAATTATTTACCCCTGAACCTTTTGCAATTCTGTTTATCCTGGATGTGCTTGTTTTTTTGTCGTCAAAAATTTCTGGAGATTCTCTTTCTTGTTTGGTCATTGATTTAATTATGTGCTCCCATTTTTTTATTTTTTCTTCTTGAGCTCCAAGCATTTCGTCTGGAATTTTTGCTTTTCCTAAGCCTGGAATTAAATTTTTAATTTTATCAAAACCGCCTAATTGTCCCATTGATTTAACTTGTTCAATTACATCTTCTAAAGTTAATTTTCCTTGTTCTAATCTTTTTTGAATTTTTTCTTGTTCTTTTTCATTTGTTACTGATTTTATTTTTTCAATTAAAGATTGCAAATCGCCCATTCCTAAAAGTCGCGATAAAAATGATTCTGGATTAAATTCTTCAATATCATTTATTTTTTCTCCATTTGCAATAAAATAAACAGGTGCTTTTGTTTCTGCACAAGCTGTTAAAGATCCTCCTGCTTTTGCAGTTGAATCCATTCTTGTAATTATGACTCCTGAAATTTTCAAAACATTTTGAAATTCTTGCGCTTGTTTTTTCGCAGCTTGCCCAATGTCTGCAGGCATAATTAAAATTGTTTCTGTTGGGTTTATTTCTTTTCCTAAGTTTTTTATTTCTTTAACAAGTTCTTTATCTAAATCATGTCTTCCTGCTGTGTCAATTAAAACTAAGTCGTATTTTTTTAATTCTTTTTTGAATTTTTTATAAGTTTTAATTGCATCTTTTTCTTCAAAATCCACAAAAACATTTAAATTGTTTTTTTCTGCTAATTGTTGTAATTGTTCTTTTGCAGCAGGACGATGAACATCTAAGCCAAGCATTGCAACTTTTTTTCCTCGTTTTGAAAACCAGTTTGCGAGTTTTGCAATTGTTGTTGTTTTTCCTGCACCATATAAACCAAGAAGCATAATTTTGTTTTGTTTTGGTTTTAATTTTAATTGTTTATATTCTCCAAGAATTTTAATTAATTCGTCGTGCAAAAGTTTGATTAAATGTTCTTTTTTTTCAATTCCTTTTATTCTTTCATCAAATGCTGTTTTTTTTATTTTATCTGATAATTGTTTTACCAGAATTATGCTGACATCTGCTTCAATTAATGCTCTTTGCAAATCTCTTATAATTTGCTCAACAAGATTTTTATCTAGAAATATAGCGTTCGCTATTTTGTCTGTTGCTTTTCTTAATACGCTTCCTAGTTTTTCTAACATGTTTTAAAGAGTGAATTAAGAATTAATAAGGTTTCGGTTTTATTCTTTTGGTTTATAAAATTGAGTTTCTTCAAGAAATAATCTTTGAAACACTTTATCAGAAGATGTTATTTCTTTTTTTGATGAAATATAATATGTTCGTCCTTCGTAATCAAATTTTGTTATATCCTTTTCTATAGAAAAGTTTGAGATTGGTTTTTCTGAGAATTTTATTTCATAACTTTTATCATTCCAAGGTTGGACTAGGACTTTTTTTAATAAATGATGACAAGTTATTTCTATCTCCCCTTTTGTTTCAATGAAAAGTTCTTTTATGTCTGAAAACACTTTGTTTATTTCTTTTATTTGTCATTAAAGAAAATCTTTTCTATGTTTTTTATTATTCTTTTAATTTCCCATCCTTTTTAAGAATTATTGTGGCAAAATTAATCCTCATCCAATCCCAACTTTTCAATAAACTTTTCTTTATCAAAAACTTCTATTTCATCATATTCTTGTCCTGTTCCAAGATAAAGAATTGGTTTTTTTGTTACATATCCAACACTTAATGCTGTTCCGCCTTTTTCATCAATATCTGCTTTTGATAAAATTATTCCGTTGATTCCAATTGCCAAGTCAAAACTTTTTACTTGTTCTAAAATATCATTTCCTGTTATTGATTCTCCAACAAATATTTTTAAATCTGGTTTTGTTACTTTTGCAACTTTTTCAATTTGTGCCATAAGATTTTTTGCTGTATGCATTCTTCCTGCTGTGTCAATTAGAACACAATCTAATTTATTTTTTTCTGCATATTTTATTGCATCAAAACCAACAGATGCAGGATCTGAATTATATTCATGAGCAATAACTTCTATGTTTAATCTTTTTCCATGCTCTTTTATTTGTTCAATTGAAGCTGCACGAAAAGTATCTGCTGCAGCAAGAACACAAGTTAAATGATTATTTTTTAATTGTTGGGCAATTTTTGCAATTGTTGTTGTTTTGCCTGTTCCATTAATTCCACAAAATAAAATAACATAAGGTTTTTGTTTTTTCTCTTTTATTTTTTCAATTAAATCAAAAGGTTTTACTAAAATTCTATAAATAATATCTTTTAAATTTTTAGTTATGACTCCTTCAATTTCTTTTTTTAATAATTCTTTTCCAACAATTTCCCCTCTTAATTCTTTTATTATTTTTTCTGCAACTTCTAAGGCAACATTATTTTCTAATAAAAGCATTTCAAGTTCTTCTGCATAAATATCAAAATCTTTTTCAGAAATTTTTACTTTTGTAATTTTTGAAATTATTTTTTTAAAGAATGATTTTTTTTCTGGCTCTTTTTCAGGTTTAATTAAATCTGTAATAGTTTCTTTTTTTTCTAATTTGGGAAGTTTTTTTTCTTTAATATTTTTTTGTATTTCTTGGATAGTTTCTTTTTTTTCTAATTTGGGAAGTTTTTTTTCAGAAACTTTTTTAATTTCTTTTTTTTCTTTTGGAATTTCCTCTGCTTTTTTTGTTAGATTTTTTGTCCAAGTTTTTAGCTTGTTTTTTAGTTTTTTGAACATTATAAAACAAATATTAAAAGATTTATAAATATACTTACTTTAATTTTAATTATGGGAAATTGTAAAATTTATTTGTTCCGACATGGAAAAACTGTTTTTAATACAAAAGGAATTTTTACAGGACAATCTAAATCAAATTTGACTTGGAAGGGAATAAAAAATGCAAAAAAAGTAGCAAAGATTTTGAAAAAGAAAAAATTTCAAGTTGCTTTTAAGAGTAGTTTGCCTCGTTCTAAAAATACTTTAAAATATGTTTTAAAATTTCATCCTGAATGTAAAAAAATAATTACTGACGATAGAATGATTGAAAGAAGTTATGGAGATTTAGAAGGGACAACTCATAAAAGTTTTCTTAAAAAAATAGGAAAGCGTTCTTATGATTTAAGGATTGAAGGAGATGCAATTGAAAATTTAAAACCAAATTTAAGAAAAAAAGCTGAGAAATTTTTAGGAGAAGAAGAATATAAAGCAATTCATAGAGGATATAATGTTGCAGCGCCAAATGGAGAATCTTTTGCAGATGTTGAAAAAAGAGTTAAAAGTTTTATTATTTATTTAAAAAAGTTTGTAAAGAAAAACAAAGTTAATGTGGCAATTTCTGCTCATGGAAATTCAATCCGGCTTTTTAGAAAAATAATGGAAAAAGTTTCAAAGGAAGAAGCAATAAAATGGTTCATTGATTATGATAGGGTTTTTGAATATAATCTAAAGGATTGATTATCTTTTTAAATAGAAATTAATAAAAACCAAGTTTTGCTTTTTAAAATATGATAACATATAATGATATTTATGAAGCAACGAGAAAAGAGAGATATTCTGATCAATTACAGCCAATTTCAAAAAATTTTATTTCTGAAGTTTCAAAATACCTTAAAGATAAAAAACAAATTACAACAAAAGAATCAGATGATTTTTCAGACATTATTCTTAAAACCAAGAAACAAATTGAAAATGCAATTACTTTTTTTAAAGAATTAATTTTAAGAAGAAGAAAAAAGATTTTGAACCTAGTTTTAATTGCTGCTGAAACAGGAATTTCTAAGCAGGATTTTGAAAATATGCTGGTTTTTGAAAAAGATTTGTTTAATGATTTAATGAAGTGTGTTGACTTTTCTGATAAAAAATTAGATGAAATTTTAAAACAGAAAAAACTGAAAGAAATTCAAAAAAATGAAATGATTATTTTTAAAGAAAATGTGAAGTCATTTGCAGGGCTTGATGCTGAAAGTATGGGTCCTTTTGAAAAAGGGCAAATTGTAAATATTCCGAGGGAAATTACAAAGATTTTAATTGATGGGGGGAAGGCGGAGAGGGTTGGGGAATAGTTTTATTTTTCTAAGTAATTAGCAAAAACTTTTTCTAAATCTTTTGAAATGCTTTTGTTTTTTAAAAGATAAATATATTTCTCTTTATTTTTTAGTAAAAAAGTTATTCTTTTGCGTTTAATTTTTATTTTATCGATATTAGAAAGAGAGAGGGCAAAATTTTTTTCATTCATTGTTAAAATTTGTTCAAGGGTATTGTATTGAATTAATTCCCCTAATTTTCTTTTAATTATTTTTTTACAAAACCAGTAATGTAACATTTGCATATTTGTTCCATAAATGATTTTTCCTGCACCATATAAAGGGACAACTAAGAAAATAATTCTTTTATTTGTTACAATAAAAGCATTTTCAGGAGCACGAGTTTTTCCATAACCTCCAAAACTTACAGAGCGAGCTTTCCAACCTTGGGGAAGAATTCCAGGTACAGAAACTATAATTTTTTCTTTATTATTTTTATTGAGCATAAATTAATTTAAGAAAATGTTATATAAAAATGTTGTGATAGTTTTATAAATTAGAAATTGTTATTGAGAATATGAAAAAGGTGATGATTGTTTTATTGTTAGGGATTTTTTTATTTGGAGTTGTTAGTGCTGGGGATTCTTATTGTGAGGATACAAATATTCCAGAAGTAAAAATTTGTTATTTATATGAAGGAAGCCCTACAATTTTTAATATAAGGGGGCAAGAAAATGGCATAATTATGGCTGATTATAATTTAGAAGATTATACTATTAAATTAGCTTTAAATAGCAGAGAATTGAATTGGGTAGATAGTAGTGAAGGGATGATTATTGAAAAATATTTTGCATTTAGTATAGATTATCTTGATCCTGGGCTTTTTGGAGATCCCTTACATTCAAAAGTTTCAGTTTTAACTTCTCATTGTGAAGATGAAGAAGAACCAATCTCTTGTTGGATTATTGGAAAGTCTGAATTAAGAACTACTTTATTTGGAAAGACATACCAAATTTCACAAAGTTCTGTTGATGATCAAGAAATTAAATTGATCGTGAATGGTAAGGAAACAAAGTTAATGGCTGGAGAAATAAATTCAGTTAAAGGATTGAATATGGAAGTAGATCAATTAAATCTTGAGGGTTATAAAATGGTAATGCTTGAGATAACAAAAGGGGAATTATTTTTTCAAAAATATCTTTATTATCTTATCGGAGCAGGAATTTTGTTATTTATTTTAATAATTATTCTTCTTTCTAGAAAAAAGAAAAAATCAAAAATAGAATAATTTATTAACCCTTTATTTTTTATTTTATTATGGATTTAAGTAGATTAATTATTGGATTGGTTTTAATTTTATTTGGTTTAGTGATGGTTGGAATTTCTTTTGTTAATTTGTTTACTTTAATTTATGGAATTCCTGCTTTGATTCTTGGAATAGTAATACTTTTAAATAAGAAAGAAGATATAATAGAAAGGAGAAAAGATATTCATCAACGCTCGTGATGATACACTTCGCATAAAGAAGAGATTCATCAACGCTCGTGATGATACACTTCGCATAAAGAAGAGATTCATCAACGCTCGTGATGATACACTTCGCATAAAGATGGCAAATAAAATAATTATTACAACTGCTATGGAAATTCCTGGAAAAAAGGTTTTTGAGATTTTAGGAGTTGTTAAAGGAAATACTGTTAGGGCAAGGAATATTGGGCTAGATATTGGTGCTAGTTTAAAGAGTTTAATTGGTGGCGAAGTTAAAACTTATACAGATATGACAACGCAAGCACGAGAAGAAGCTTTTAATAGAATGATAAATCAAGCAGTTGAATTCGGAGCTGATGCAATTATTGGAATGAGGTTTATGACTTCAATGATTATGAAAGGAGCTTCAGAGATGTTGGCGTACGGCACTGCTGTCAAGCTTAAGTGATGCACCTTGTCTACTTCGTAGAATACAAAACAAGTTTGCATAAAGGAGCTTTAGAAATGTTAGCTTATGGAACTGCTGTTAAATTTAAATGATTGGAGAATGAAGAGATAAATCTTTACTGCGCAAAAAAGAATTTATGTTACAGGTTTATTGCGCATAATTACAAAATTTGTTTAATTTTTACTTTTTATCGTTATTAAAACATAAATCCATAATTAGTTTTGTAATATCTCTTTACTGCGCAAAATAGAAATGTTTAAATAAGATGCATTTCAATTACTTATATGGGTTGGGAGAAAAAAGGATTTGAAAAAATAGATGTAAATAAGGTCGGAAATATTTTAAGAAAACCAGATATTCCTGAAGAAGAATTTAACAAGGCAATTGAAATTTTAAATAAGTGGAGGGCAATTCATAGTTATCCCTTACATATATTCCAAATGACCCTTGAAAATGCATCAAAAAAGTTTAATAAAGGGTCTTTAACAGCACAAAGATTGAAAAGATCAAATTCAATTATAAATAAATTGAATAGAAGTTATGCTGGACGTTCTCCTTCTATGAATCTTTCTCAAATGCAAGATATTGCAGGATGCAGGGCAATAGTTTCAAATGTTAAAATAGCCAGGAAATTGTACAATGATTATTATTTGAAAGGAAATCTTAAACATAGAAAAGTTGGAAAAAAAGATTATGTTTCTGAGCCCAAGCAAGATGGATATCGTAGTTTACATGTAATTTATGAATTTAAGAGTGATAAAGGGAAGAATGAATATAATGGTTTACGTGTTGAAGTTCAAATAAGATCCAAATTACAACATCTTTGGTCAACAGCTGTAGAAACGGTAGATTTTTTTACAAGGCAGGCAATTAAATTTAATGAAGGCAGACTAGATTGGACAGATTTTTTTAGGCTTGTTAGTTCAGCATTTGCAATACTTGAAAAATCTCCAATTATAATTAATACGCCTTTAGATAAGAAGAAACTTTACAATGAAATAAAAAAGAAAGAAAAAGATTTAAGTGTTATAAAAAGGATGGCTGGTTGGACAAGTGCTATGAGATTTTTTAATGAAGAAGTTAAGAAAAAAATGAAAGGAAAAGCAAAATTCTTCTTGCTTGATTTAGATATTCTCGGTGAAAGATTGAGGGTAGAATCTTATACTGAACAACAAAAGGAAGAAGCAATTAAAGATTATTCAGAACTTGAAAAAAGACATCAAGGGAGAATAGATTATGATGTTGTTCTTGTTGGCGCTGAAACAACTAAAGACTTAAAGAAAGCATATCCTAATTATTTTGTAGATACAAGAGATTTTATTTTTGAATTAAAAAAGATTTTAAGGAAAGCAAATATATGAAAGCCTGTAGAGGGATTCAAAGCAAATTCTTTTAGAATTTTCATAAGTTAAAAATTCGCTAAATTTTAAACTTAACCCCAGACGATACCTTTTGCATCAAAACACTTTTGAATTTACATGACTTAAAATCTTCAGAATAAATATATTTGCAAGCAAATATATAATAAGCCTGTAGAGGGATTCAAACCCACGACCTGCTCATTACAAGTGAGCTGCTCTAATCACTGGCTATACAGGCAATATTATATTATTTGAATTATATTTTATAAAACTTGTTATAATTTCTTAGAAAGATATAAATAGTATGATTTACTAATTATTAGTAATGGAACCTAAATTAAAAACAATAAAAATAAAAAAGGAAGTTCATAAAAAATTATTAGAACTTGGTCGGAAAGGAGAAACTTTTTCTGATATTATTAAAAAATTAATCAACCAGAATAAAAAATAAAAGAGAAGAAGCAACATATTCAAGTGGTTATAAATTTGATAAAAAAGTTGTAGAAGAATTAAGATTAAAAACAATATTTTTTGTTAATAAAGCAAAGGAAATCTTAAAAAGTAAAAAAATCATATAATATAAAATGAAAAAACAATTTTAATAAAAAGAATAATTCCTTTAATAGTTTTTATTTTATTTGCTTTTGTGTCTTTTGTTTATGCAACAGAATGGAACACAAATTCACAAGATAAAACTGAATTCAATTCTACTGGATTTGTGCAATTAACTGGAAATGATATAGTTAGAATGAATTTAGTAGAAAAAACCAAAATGTTTAAATAAGTTAAACAATTGTTTAAAAAATGGAAACAATCCTTAAAAAAGGCAGTGAAAAAATTATAAATCTTTTTTATAAAGATAAATATCTTAATATACATCTAAGAGATATTGCAAGAAAAACAAACTTAAATGAAAATAGTGCAAGCAGGTTTTTAAAACAATTAGAGGAACAGCAAATACTTACTTCAAAGAAACAAGGTAATTTGAAAAATTATTCTATAGAGAAAAACAAGAATGTATTTGTTCTTTTTTCCTTCTTTGATATTAAAAAGTATAATAAATTGCCAAGTATAAGAAAAAATGCTGTTAATTATTTTTTTGAGAATTTAAAAGAAAAACCAATTTTAGTTGTTTTGTTTGGCTCAACAGCAAAAGAAAATTTTACAAAAAACTCTGATTTGGATTTGTTGTTAGTTGTAAATAAAAAAATAAAAACAAATGATGCAGAAAATTATGTGGAATCACAAACAGGAATTAATATTAATTGTTTTCAGGTAAGTTTTAATGATTTTATCAAAGAAATAAAAATTAAACAAGACAAGGTGATACAATCTGCAGTAAAATCAGGTTATCCTTTGATAAATCATATTTATTATTATGAGGTTGTATTAAAATGAAACTTAAAGAGCTAAATAGACTTATAGAACATCCAAATTTGGTAGAGAAGAGAATAAAGAGATATGAAAAAGGAAAAGTAATAAGAAAACAATTAATTGATGAAGATGAAATTAAAGGGCATATTGAAAAATCAGAACATAATCTTAAATTTATTAAGGATAATATAAAAATAGGGTATTTTGATTGGGGAATTACTGGTTGTTACTATGCTGTTTATCACTCTGCTTTGGCTTTAATTCTTGCAAAGGGTTATATTTCAAAAAATCATGATGCTACACTTTATATTTTAATAAAGGAATATTATAAAAAAGGAGTAAATGAGGAAGATATAAAATTAATTAACAAATTTTTTTTAGATTATCAAAATTTGTTGTTTTATATTAAATCAAAAAATAAAAGAGAAGAAGCAACATATTCAAGTGGTTATAAATTTGATAAAAAAGTTGTAGAAGAATTAAGATTAAAAACAATATTTTTTGTTAATAAAGCAAAGGAAATCTTAAAAAGTAAAAAAATCATATAATATAAAATGAAAAAACAATTTTAATAAAAAGAATAATTCCTTTAATAGTTTTTATTTTATTTGCTTTTGTGTCTTTTGTTTATGCAACAGAATGGAACACAAATTCAAAATCTAATTTTAGTGATGGAAGTTATAATCAAACTGAATCCAATTCTACTGGTTTTGTAAATGTGGGAAGAGATGTTTTGTTTGATATAAAAAAGGAGGCAAAAAATGAATAAAAAAGAATCAGAAATATTAGAATTTAAGAAATCAACTTCTGAATTAAAAGAGGCAATCATTTCTATAGTTAGTATTTTAAATAAACATAAAAAAGGAGAAATTATTTTTTGAATAAAGTCAAACGGAGATGTGGTGGGGCAGAATGTTAATGAAAAAACATTGCGAGAGATTTCTCAACAAATATCTGCGAAAATTGAACCAAAAGTATTTCCCAGGATTAATGAAATTATTTTAGAAAATAAAAAATGCATTCATGTTGAATTTTCTGGAAATGAACAACCTTATTATGCTTATGGCAGAGCTTATGTGCGTGTTGCAGATGAAGATAGATTAATTTCTGCTAAAGAGTTGGAGAAAATTATTTTAGAAAAAAATAAAGAGAAATTAAGATGGGATAAAGAAATTTGCGTTGGGGCGAAGTTGGAGGATATTTCCAATACATTAATTTTGAGATTTATTAAATTAGCAAAAAAATCAAAAAGAATTACGATTCAAAATGAAAATAAAAAATTAATTTTAAAAAAATTAAATTTAATCTCTGGTGATAAAATAACAAATGCAGGAATTATTTTATTTGGAAAAAATCCTTCAAAGTTTTTTGATAATAATATGATAAAATGTGGAAGATTTAAAGGAGTCACAAAAGAGGAATTTATTGATATGAAAGATTATAATGGAAATCTTTTTGATAATTTAGAAAATACAATTTCTTTTTTTAAAGAACATTTGAGAATATTTGCGAAGATAAAAGGATTATTAAGAGAGGAAAAATGGGAAATTCCTCTTAATGCGTTGCGAGAGGCAATTATTAATGCACTTATCCATAGGAATTATTTTGACAATAGTTTTATTTATATTAAAATATATGATTCAAAAATTGTAATTGCAAATCCAGGACAATTGTTAGAACCTTTGAAGATTAAAGATTTATATAAAGAGCATGAATCTAAATTAAGAAATCCTCTTCTTGCGAAAGTGTTTTATTATGCTGGTTTTATTGATTCTTGGGGAAGGGGAAGTTTAAATATTATCAATGCATTAACTGATGAAGGATTAGAAAAACCTTTATTTGAAGAAAGTGGGGGTTCTTTTAGAGCTATTTTTAAAAGAAGTGTCAGAGTAAATGAGGGAGTAAATGTCGGCAAAAATGTCGGCAAAAATGTCGGCAAAAATGTAAGGCATGAAATGATTTTGAAAAAAGTAAAAAAGGGTGTTTTTAATTTGAGAATTTTTGCCAAAGAAATTGGAGCAAGTAACAAAACTATTGAAAGAGATGTAAAAGAATTGGAAGATAAAATTGAATTTGTTGGTTCAAAAAAAACAGGACACTGGGAAATAATTAAAAAATGAATAAAAAATCACAAGCTAAAAAATCAATCGTTGTTATAATTGGGATTTTGTTTTTTGGGTTATTTGCTTTTGTGTCTTTTGTTTATGCAACAGAATGGAACACAAATTCACAAGTTGATTTAGTTAATGCTTGGGGACAAGATGACTTGTCAAAAATTTGATAAAACTAAAATGCAAGGAGAAGGGAATAATTTAAATACTTAAAAAAGTATAATATTATACTAAAAAAAGAGATAATGGTAAAATATCAAATAATAACAAAAGAAGATTTGAATATAATGGAATTATTTAGAAATAATCTGTTTGGCGAATATACTATAAGGGAAATTATGAAAAAAATTAATAAGAAATCCTATAATTGGGTTTTTAGGGCTGTTGATAAATTTAAAAAAATGGGAATTATTAAACTAAAAACACAAGGGGCTTCAAATATCTGCTCTGTTAATCTTGATAGTCAATTAACTCTTATTTATTTTTCTCTATTAGAAAAATTGAATATCCCTAAAAAACTTCCAATGAAGAATATTTCTGAATTAATGAATTCAATTCCTGTTTCATACTTTACATTCATTATTGCAGGAAGTTATGCAAACGGAAAAGCAACTAAAAAATCAGATTTAGATATTGTTGTTTTATTGGAAAATAAAGAGGATTCAAAAAGGGTTTTCACTATCTTGAAAAATAAGGGTGAACTTATGGTTCCTCCTGCACATATTTATGTTTTTAGCAAAGATGAATTTTTGAAGATGTTATTGAATAAAGAGCAAAATTATGCCAAGTTTATTTTTAAGAACAAGGTTTTGATTTTTGGAGCTGAAAATTATTATTTAATTATAAATGAGGCTATTGAAAATGGATTTAAAGGTTAGACTTTATTTGGAGAGAGCTGGACTTGAGCTTAGGTTAGCAAAAGCTATGTTTAATCTTTCTAGAAAGGAGAAAGTGAAAATTGAGCTTGGTGCAAATCCAGACGATACTTTTTATTCTGCAGTTATTTCTCATTGTTATTATTCTATTTTTTATTGTGCAAAGGCTATTTTGTTGACAAAAGGAATTAGGACAAAATTGCCCAATGAACATAAAAAAACATTTATTGGATTTAAGAAAAATTTTGTTGATAATGGAAAGTTAGATGCTGGATTATTTAAGATTTATAATGATGTGGCTGTTAAAGCTGATGAATTATTAAGTTTGTTCTCTCATGAAAAATGGAAAAGAGGGCATTTTACATATCATACAATTGCTCAAGCAAATATTGAGCCTGCTAAAGAATCAATTATTAATACAATTAAATTTTTATCAAATATTAAGAAGGTTGTAGAAAAATGAAAAAAACAATTTTAATAAAAAGAATAATTCCTTTAATAGTTTTTATTTTATTTGCTTTTGTGTCTTTTGTTTATGCAACAGAATGGAACACAAATTCAAAATCTAATTTTGATGAAGGAATTTATAATCAAACATTTTATAATAATTCTGGTTTTGTGAATGTGGGAAGAGATGTTTTGTTTGATATAAAAAAGGAGGTAAAAAATGAATAAAATTAAAGAAATGAATAAAATGAAAAATAAAATTAAAAATTTAATAGAAAATCAAAAAGTAGAATTTAAAAAGTCATTAGCAGAAAAAAATGAGATTTTAGAAACACTATCTGCATTTGCAAACACAGAAGGTGGAAAGATTTATATTGGTATGGAAGAAAATAAAGATGGTTCAATTAAAGAAATAATCGGAGTAAATATTAAAGGCAGAGTAATTGAGAATCTTGTAAATGAAATAAAACAAAATACAGATCCAATCCTTTTTCCTTCGGTTAAAGTTGAAAATATTCAAAATAAAGAAATATTGTCAATAGAGATTCAAGAGAATTCAATAAAACCTGTGTTTACTAAAGGAAAAGTTTACAAAAGAATTGGAAAAACCAATCAAAAACTTTCTAGTTTGGAAATAAGAGAACTGACAAGAGAAAGCATAGATTATAATTTTACAGAGTTAATTTGTAAAGAATCTAAACTTGAAGACATTGACGATAAAAAAATAAAGAAATTTATAGAAAAGGCTAAAGAAGAAAGGAATTTTAGTATTGAGTATAAATCAAAAGAGGATTTTCTTAAAAAGATGAAAATGTTTGCAAAGAAAGAATTGAATTACTCTGCTATTTTACTTTTTGGAAAAGAGTCGCAGGAATTTGTTTTGCAGTCAGAAGTAAGATGCGGAAGATTTAAAGGAATTAAGCCATTAGAGTTTGAAGATATGGAGGTAATAAATGGCACTTTAATAGAGCAAGTAGAAAGAGTTATGAATTTTGTAAAGAGAAATTTAAAGATGGAAGCGACATTTGATCAAGGGACTGAAAGAAAAGAAAAATGGGAGTATCCTTTATTAGCTGTAAAAGAAGGAGTAGCCAATGCTATTTGTCACAGAGATTATTCTTCTAATGCAAATGTGCAGATTAGAATTTTTGATGACAGGCTGGAAATTTGGAATCCTGGAAGTTTGCCAAAAGGATTAACTATTGATAAATTAAAAGGCAAACATGAATCAAAATCCAAAAATAAATTAATTGCAAAATGTTTTTTCCTTGTCAAACATATTGAGAATTGGGGGACTGGAACAAATAGAATGATTGAATGGTGTCTGGAACATGGTTTACCAGAGCCAGAATTTGAAGACACTAAAACAAGTTTTATTGTTACTATGCAAAAAGATATTTTTACTGAAGAATATTTAAAATCACTTAACCTGAATGAGAGACAGGTTAAGGCAGTAAGTTATGTAAAAGAAAAGAAAGAGATAACTAGAAAGCAATATGAAAAATTAAATAATATTTCAAAAAGAACTGCTATAAGAGATTTAAATGAAATAAGTGCTAAAAATATTTTGAAAGAAGTTGGAACTACTGATGATAAAAAATATTTATTAAATAGAAACTCGTGCCAAACTCGTGCCAAACTCGTGCCAAAAAGGAGAAAAAAATGAAAAAAACAATTTTAATAAAAAGAATAATTCCTTTAATAGTTTTTATTTTATTTGCTTTTGTGTCTTTTGTTTATGCAACAGAATGGAACACAAATTCAAAA
>CAYVGH010000003.1:0-18681 GCA_964451185.1 Candidatus Woesearchaeota archaeon
AACAAATTTTTTCTTAACATAAATTGCAAATTTGTAAGAATCTTCTTTAACAAACAATCCCTTAATCCCCCTATAAAAATAATAATAAAAATTATTACTTAATTCTTTTGATGTTTTTGGATTTAAGGATAATAATATAAATTTTGTAGAATGTAATATATTAAATTTCTTTAATTTAATTTTCATTTTTTATTTAAAATTTGATTTAATTGAAGATAAATAGAGAGATTAACTACAGGATAATTATAAAGCGGTTTTAAATCTGTTCCAAATCCTTGTGCTAATGAACAAAATATTAATTCTTCTAATTTTTGTTTTTTTGTTATTTTCATTTTCTCTTTTTTAAAAGGGTGGAAGGAGGGAATCGAACCCTCGTCCCGCGGACCACAACCACGGATAATAAAACCACTATACGACAACCACCATTATTGGTTTAACTCTGGATATCTTTCTTCCCAATTTCGTATTTTATCCAGATTCTTTTGAGTACTCCATCCAATAAATTCACTATATCTTTTAAATCTATTTATGCCATTTAAATAAATTTTTCCATAGGTATCATTATAGTAAACTCTGGGATCTAAACCAAACATTTCTAAAATTAAAGCAACTTCTTTTATTACATTTTTAGATGTAAGGACCAAACTTATTGTAGGATAATATCTGTCATATCCATATTGTGTTTTAAAACATAAAGAACCATCAGTATCAAATAATCCTCTCAAAAAAGCCGCAAGTATTTTTATATCATTTACCTTTAAAACTTCTGGAATAATTATATCATATTTTTTTCCAGCCTTTATTCCTAAAACTTTTCTCTTGAATTCACATATTGCTTGAGAATAAAGTTCAAAACCAAAACTTTTCCAAGATTCTTTTATGTTTAATTCAGCATTATATAATTCTTTAAATAAAGGTTTTATATAATTTAGATAATATTCTTTTTCATCCTTAGAATTTCCTTTTAATCTATAGTCATATCTTTTTTCAGATAAGAAACCATCTCCAAAATGCATTCCTATTTCCTCAGCTAATTTCGGAGTAAGTTTGTTTGGAAGTCTAATTTTTTTGTTTTTATCATACCTACTAAAATTAACTTTGGATATGTCTAAAAAAGTATTTTTATTTTTATAAGTAATTTGTATTTCTCCAAGATCTTTTCTTCTTTCTCCAAAAACCTTTCTTCCTATTGCTAGTTCTTCATCTACAATTTCGCCTGAATATTCTTTTAACATCTCTTTTTTATCTCTTTTTACCACTTCACATATTTTATTAAAAACTCCTTCTGGAACCTTACAACAACTGTATTTATAGGATTTACATAAAGTTCCCATAGGAATCCCAAAAACCTTGGACAATTCATTCCAGCTTAATTTAGATAATTCCTTCAAATCTCTAAACAATTTAAGTTGTTTTTCTTTAGGAAAGTTAACTCTCTTTTTCATATTTATTTTAAGACTTCTCGACTATATAAATGTTGTGTAATAGCATTATACCATTACAAAAATACTAAATAAAAAGCCTTTTTAAAGTTACTCTTGTTTAAAATTTCATGAAATACGAACTTTTAGCACCAGTGGGAAATTTTCCAATGTTAATTACTTCAATAAACGCAGGAGCCAATGCTGTTTATTTTGGATTAAAAGAATTTTCAATGCGAGCAACTGCAAAAAGTTTTACAATTAAGGAATTAGATAAAATTGAAAAAATTTGTAAACCCAAAAAAATTAAAAGATATTTAACATTAAACACAATAATTTATGATTCTGAATTAAAAAAACTTGAATCTATAATCAAAAAAGTAAAATCAAAAGTTGATGCAATAATTTGCTGGGATTTGTCTGCAATTAATTTATGTAGAAAATATAAAATCCCTTTCCATATTTCAACTCAGGCATCTGTTTCAAATTCTGGATCTGCTAAATTTTATAAATCTCTTGGAGCAGAAAGAATTGTTTTAGCAAGAGAATTAAATTTAAAACAAATAAAAGAAATTTCAAAAATAATTACTGTCGAATGTTTTGCTCATGGAGCAATGTGCGTTGCTGTTTCAGGAAGATGTTTTGCTTCTCAATTTTTATATGGACATTCTGCAAATCGTGGACAATGTTTACAACCTTGTAGAAGAAGTTATATTGTAAAAGATATTCAAGGAGGAAAAGAATTAAGAGTAGAAAATAATAAGATTTTTTCTGCAAAAGATTTATGCACTTTACCTTTTATTGAAAAAATGAAAAAAGCAGGAATAAAATATTTTAAAATAGAAGGAAGAAACAGAGATCCAAGATATGTTGATTCTGTTGTAAGAATTTATAGAAAAGCTTTAGATAAAAAATTAAATAAAGAGGAAGTTAAACAAGGAATAGAAGAATTGAAAAAAGTTTATAATAAAGGATTTTCTTCGGGGTTTTATTTAGGAGTTCCAACTTCAGATGACTTTTCAAAAGTAGAACATAGTTCTGCAACAGAAAAAAAACATTTTATTGGAAAGATAAATCATTATTTTCCAAAAATTCAGGTTGCAACAATTAAATTAGTTTCAGAATTAAAAGTTGGAGATGAGATTATTATTCTTGGAAAAACAACAGGGATAGAAAAAACAAAAGTAGAAGAAATTGAGATTGGCTCTGAACAAGAAGTTCAGGCCTCGTCCATCAAAAATGCCGAACGAAAGAATAAATCAGTTCCTAATGCGAAAAAAGGAGATAAAGTAGGGATAAAACTTCCAAGAGTTAGAAAAGGTGATGATGTTTATTTAATTAGAAAAAATAATTAGATTATTTCTTTTGAAAAAGATTTACTGCAATAATGTTCTTTTTCTGCTTTATTTAAAAAATAAGGAACAGCAGTAATTTTATTTGCATTTGACATTCCTATATTATTAAATTTATAAGTTTCTTTTTCACCTAATTCAATACCTGTTTCATTTCTAGACACACTATCGGTCTCATTTTCGAAAATAAATTTAATACCCGCTATATCTTCTCCAGACATAGTTCTTTCTATTGTAACTGTATAATTTTCTCCCACATTAGATACATTTATAACACTTAATCCAATTCCTAAACATTTATTATCTAATTCAACTTTTTCTGTGCTGTTTTCAACAAAATTTTTTATAACTACGAATAAAATAGCAGCTGCTGCTAAAACCAATAAAATCATAAGTAATGATCCAACAATATTTGATAAACCTCTCTTTTTCATTATTTTAATAAATAAAACTAGTTTTTAAATGTTTTTATTAAATTCATCTAATAATTTAAAGAATTTGAAAAGTGAATGTTTTTTGACAAACATATTCTTCCCCTTTGTCAGTTAATAAAATTGGGGCAACTTCAATTTTGCTTGGAGGCAAATTTGTTATTTCATCCAAAATAATTTCATGAGATTTTATAGATCCAGGACCAATGTTTTTTAGTATTGTTTTTTCTTCGACATTTTCTTCTGTATTATCATAAATATATAATTTAACACCTGCAATAGTTCCTCCCTTAAATTCTCTGCTCAATATAACATTATAAGTATTTCCAGACCCCGGAACATCCATAATTTCAACAAGAGCCCCCATACATTGGGTGGTTAATCCAATATTTTCTGAACTTTCGCTAACTTGTTTAGTAACAATAATGTTTAAAATTAAAGGAACAAATATAAATATAATTAAAAAAAGAATAAATAAACTTCCAATTACAATTAAAATTATTGCGGTTGTCGATATCTTTTTTTATCTTTACCTCTATTTTCCATTATTTTATTAAATTAAAAATTCTTTATAAATCTTTTTACTTCTTAAAAATTTTGTATTTTTATAAAAAATAAAGTTTATAAACTTCTTTTCTCTTTTTATATTTATGAAAAAAGAATTAATAATTGGTTTGATAATAGTTGTTTTAATGGTTGGAGTATATTTTATTTTTCCTAATAAATCTTCTGTTTCTGAGCCAATGTCTATTTCTGATTGTGAAAAATTAGAATCTATTGATTATAGAGATGCTTGTTTTTGTAATTTAGCTACAGAAAAAAAAGATTTTTCGATTATAGAAAGAATTTCTGCTGAGCAAAAACAAGAAGCTTGTTATTTCGCAATTTCTATTGAAACAAAAGACTTTTCTCTTTGTGAAAATGCAGGTACTTTGAAAGAGACATGTTATTCTGTGATTGCCTTTAACACAAAAGACTCTTCTCTTTGTGAAAAAGCAGGTTCTTTAAGAGAGGATTGTCTTGAGGGTATTTGAGGTTTAATAAAGTTTATAAACTTCTTTTCTATTTTTATATTTATGAAAAAGGAATTGGTGATTGGATTAATAATTGTTGTTTTGATAGTTGGAGGATACTTTATTTTTTTCAGTAAATCAGGAACAGTTATTCTAGAATGTGAAAAAATAAAAGATAACTCTGCTAAAATTACTTGTTATAAAGAAGTAGCCATGGAAAGAAAAGATTTATCTGTTTGTGATGCTCTTGATAAGAATTATAGAGAATCTTGTTATGTGGGTGTTGCTTTTGTTAAAGGAGATATATCTATTTGTGAAAATAAAATAACTAACGAAGCTTCTAAAGATGCTTGTTTTTCTAGTGTAGCTGCAACTAAAAAAGATTTTTCTATTTGTGAAAAAATTTCTGCTACATACAGGATAGAGCGTTGTTATAAATATGTTGCTAAAGAAAAAGGAAATCTCTTAGAATGTAAAACATTTTCCGCTAGGAGAGAACAATATTGTATGTTGGGGGTTGCTGTAGCTAATTTTGATATATCAATTTGTGAAGAATTAATTTCAGATGGGGATAAAGAAGAGTGTTATGTTGATATTGCTATTGAAACAAAAGACTCTTCTCTTTGTGAAAAAGCAGGTTCTTGGAAAGATTTTTGTCTTGAAAATATTTAAGGTTTGGGAAAGTTTATAAAGTTCTTTTTTTATAATATTTTATGAATAAAAAAGAAATTCCTTTAGGGATAAATATAATTTCAATTTTTTATTATCTCATTGCAACATTTGTACTTGTTTATGGTCTTATTGGAATATTTGGTATGTTTGTGGGGTGGAGTGGACTTATGTCAGTAGGATTAAAATTATTAGGACTTTTTCTTGGGATTTTATTTGTTGTATTGCCTTTTACACTTTTATTCTTTTTTATAGGAAGAGACCTTAGGAGAGCAAAAAAGACAGCAAGAATTGTCGCCCTTGTCATTGCTATTTTTGGATTAGTAGGAGCTCTTGGCATTCTTTTTTTAGGAAACTATCAAGGTATTTTTGGTTTAATAGTTAATGGTTTAATTGCAGGGTATCTTTTATTTAGTAAAGAAGTGAAAAAATTCTTTTCTTAAAATTCTTTGTTTTAGATTTCATTTACAAGATAAATCTTTTTATTTATTAAATTCATCTAATAATTTAAAGAATTCTTTTTTGTCTAAATTTTTATCTACTTCGCTTAATCCTCGGTGTTCTGCTAATTTCCAGAATGCTTTGGGTTTGTATTTTTTCATTAGTGCTTGAATAGTTGGAAGTTTTGGGTCATCCCAACCAGAGTATTTCCCTTGTTTAATTCCTTGAGTTATTTTGCTTGAAGATAATTCCATATCTGTAAAATGAATTCTTCCTAAATAAGCTTCCCAAGGATATTTTTTCCCTAAAACTTTGTAAATCATTTTTTGTCTCTTAGCATTATCTCTATGTTCTTTTGCCCTGATAATATGAGTCATTTTCATTTCAATATCATCAACAGTTACAGACAAATTCATTAAAGGCCAGACTCTAAATTTATTTTTTTGTATTGGATGAGGTGTTTCATTTATTCTTGCTAGAGGAAAATCTCTCATAGCAGGATTTTTATGTTTCATTCCTTCTGGAGATTTAAATCTTAAAACAGCTTCTCCTTGTTTATAACCTTTTTTAGAAAGCATTTTTTTCCATAATTCTAAATTCTCCTTGACACTTTGTTTTCTACAAGGACAATCTTTTTTATCTTTAGAGAACTTTCTAAAATCATCCCCAGAACAAGTACAAACATAAGCATCTCCACTCTTAATTAATTTCTTAGCATATTTATAATAAAGTTCCATTCTCTCTGATTGAATTACAAGTTTAGCTTTATTATTAAATAACCATTTGGAATCTTTTTCAATTAATTTATAAGCTTTTGGATAAATATTTTCTGGATTTGTATCTTCAATTCTTACTATGAATTTTCCTTTATATTTCATAACATAATCAAAAGAGAGACAAGCAGTCATTGCATGACCAATATGAAAAGCCCCTGAAGGTGAAGGTGCAAATCTCATTATTAATTTCTCTGTATTTGGTAATTCAGGAAGACCTTTTCTAATCTCTCTTTCTGATATTAAATTTTTTAATTTTTCAAATTCTTTTTCTTGTTTTTCTAAAGATAATTTATTTACTTCTAAAATAATTTTAGAAATCTTTTTCCCATAAATTTTCATATCTTGTTTTTTTAATCCTTCGTTAAATAAAGCAGAAATTACAAAACCTTGTTGGGCTTTGCCATTGTAAAGAATTGCGTTTTTCAGGGCGAAAGCTTTACTCTTTTTTTCAAAATTTTTTATCATGATTTAAACAAGAAATAACTATTTATTAATCTTTCAATATCTTCCAACATCTGCTTTTCTCTCAATTAATTCAATCCTCTGTTGCAAATGATACATCTGATTTGAAATATCTTCTAATTTTTCTGTCATGTTTTTTAATCTAGTTGCAAGCTTATGTTTTCTTTCTTCTAAACTTGAATTTTCATTTGTTGGAGTAGAATTATCTGAATTATTAAAAAGTCCTGTAAAAATATTTTTTTGAGAATTAGAATTATCTGATTTTGTTAAATCAAGAACATCAGTATTTGTTTTAGGTTTTTCTGGGTTTATTCTATTATAATTTTCTGTTAAATCTAATATTCTTTGTTTTTTCTTAAACCATGCCATAATTTGTATAAGAAAGATTGTTTTATAAGAGTTTTGGAAAAAGAATATTTTTTAAAGACTAAAACACACCAAATTAAATGGTAGAAAGTATAAGTGATATTATTAAGAGAATTAGTTCTTATTATAAAAAAAAGGGAGATGCTGAAGCTTCTCATAAATTGGTTTATGATTCAGGTTCAGAAGGTTTAGAGCCGATTTACTTTTTTATTCTTGATTTAATGAATGAACTTGGTTTTTCAACAGAAAAACTTATTGATAATTTTACTTCTTCTCCTGGTTCAGGACATTTTGGTGAACTTGGTGTACGAAGAACAACAATGCAGCAGCAAGGCGCTAAACTTCTTGGGGATATTAATATGGTTTTGAGAAGTGTTTTAAATTTAGTTTATGATTTAAAAGATTTTAAAATTAGATTAAAAACATATGAGGATTTGAAATCAAAAAATAATTCAATAAGTGATGGAGCAAGATTATCTTTAAAACAAATTTGGATGGATAAAGTTGATATGATGAAAGGAAACTCCTCAATAAAAGCCATGACATTGGGCCAGGCAGGATTTGCAACTTTAATTGATGCTTTTTTAGCTTCAAAAGATGAAAAAGCAGTTGATGCTCTTGATATTAATGACACAGTAAAAAGAATTTTAAAACCAAGAATTCAAGAATTTAATATTTGGGCAGAGCAATCTGGAAAAGAATTAAGAAAAAGAAATGAAATAGAAATAAATTATTTGAAAAGCCAGGTAAATAGTTTAAAACTTTATTCTCGTTGGGCAAAACCCTATTTAAAAGCAGCTGAAAAACTTGAGCAAAAAGAAGTAGGAAGAAGTGCTGATTTAGTTAAGACATTTAATACAATTCTTCTTGAATTAACCTTATTGGGAAAATCAGAAATTAATATTAAAGAAGCAGCACTTGAAGAAGATTTACCAGAAGAATTTACAAAAGACAGATTTTTAAATTCTTTAAAGAGAAAATATTATGTTTGCGTTTTAGTTGATTTTTATTTTAGAGGAATACCTCAAAAAATATCCCAGCGAGGAGATTATGGTTTTGGAGGAAGAACAGAAGTAACTTTTCGGGCTTATGCTTTAAATGCTGATGAAATAGAAAAATTAAACCAAGAAATTGGGGAATCAGATTTAGGAGATGTTTTTAAATTAATAGAAGGTTCAACAACTGAGAGTTTAGAACAATTGCAAGACGAAATAAATAGTTTTTTAGAAGAAAAAGAAGAAAAGGAAAAAAAATCAAAAGAAGTGAATCCTTTTTTAGCATTAATTGGAAAATATGAAAAAACAGAAAAACCAAAAGAGAAATCTGAAGAAAAGAAAAAACAAATAATAATTAAAAAAGACACTTGGATAGAAGCAAATGTCATAAGACCTTTTGTTGCAAACCAAGCACTGGAAAAAGCATTTAAATTATTTGATATTTATAAGAAAGCTCATGGAATGCCAAGCTATACTTCTTGATTAATTTTTATTTTTTCTTTTTAATAAGTGCATTATACATTTCTGGAGTATCTATTTTTACTGGTTTTAAAACAAAAATTTTATTTTTTTCAATATTATCTTTTCTTAGAAGATCTTGAACTTCTTTTTCAATTTTTTCAGGTTTATCTTTTAAAAAATTATATCCTTCTTTGTCTTGAGATGTAAGCGGAATTACATAAATTTTTCCTTCATCTTTTTGAGCACAATAAATTTTAAGAGGCGGATTAAAATGAAGTCCTTCCCCTTTTAATAATAAATCTATAACTTTTCCTGTGGATTGAACATTATATGTTTTTATAGAATCATATTTTATAGTAAGCTTTCCTTTATTTTTATTAGGAGTAACATATGCAACAATTGTATTTTCTATATTTTGACTATAAGAATTAAATGTTAATCCTGCAGCAAAGATTGTTCCTAAAACTAATGTTCCAAGATTTTTTAATATTTTTCCCATAAAAAATGTATGAAAATAAAGTTTATAAATCTTTTGGGTGTAACTATTTTAAAATTTAGACATGAAAATGGTTTGTGAAATTTATTTATTTCTAAAATTTACTACTGCCTTGTTATCATTTTTAAATTAATTTTTTAGAAAGCTTTATAAAATTAAAGGTTTGTTTAGAATTATGAAAATTGTAAACAAACTTTGTCTAAAATATAAAATAAGAAAAGATGAAAAATTCCTTTTAAAAAAAGGATTTGAAAAGACAAAAGAAAGGGGATTAGAAATTATTGTAGGAAATGAAAGGTTAGGTCTTGAGAATCCAAAAGGAGAAATTAAGTTACCAACAAATAATGGAAGAACTGACATAAGAAAAATTATTGCATTAATCGCAGACGATTATCCTGAAATAACAAAAAGATATTTGTCATATACAAAAAAATTAAAAAATTATTTGTAATATTTTCTAAAACTAGATTCTCCTGTTGCTAAAGCCCTTAGAATATTTTTAGAAACTCCTATTGAAACATGACGGTAAGGGATAACTGTTATGTAATTATTTTTTTTATCAAATATTGGATATCCTTCTTTCACTGTTTTTCCAATAGTATAACCGCTTTTTCTCGCAATCTTTTTCAATTTTTTTGTATCTGTCACCACCGAATTATTTTCCAAAGTTTGTTGAGCTAATGTTTTTTCCAATTTTCCCTCTTTCATAGATAAAAATAAACCAATTCCACCAATAATAAAAACCAAACCTAAAATTGAACTTGTAACTTGAATATTTTCACTAACTACATTTCCAGTGATGTTTATTAGAGAAGAATTTGCAGTTAAAATTAATCCCATTGAAATTAAAAAAATTGATAATCTTTTTTCTTTTTTCATAAAATTATATAATTGATTAATTTTATATATCTATCTATCTTAAATAAATTATGACAAAAAAGAAAAAAAAGAAATCTGAAAAAAATAATGAGATTTCAGATAAATCTCATTCAATTACTCGGAATAAAGATGAGCAGTTGAATGAATCTAAAGTAGAAGAAATTGTAAAAACAGAAGATAAAGAAATTAAAGAAGATGAGTTTGAAGAAATTAAAGAACAAGAAGAGATTATCCAAAAAAACAAATTTCAGGAATTTATTCGGCCCAAAGTAGGAATTTTTTCACCTGTTTTGGAAAAAGTTGGGGAAGCTCCAGAGTCAATTGATTTAGAACAAGTTGCAGAATCTGCACCTTTTCAAGAACAAGTAAAAGAAAAACAAGATTCAAAATATCTTTCTGGATTGCAAGATTCAAAATATCTTTCTACTTCAAATCAAGGAGAAGCGAAATATCAATCTTTAGAAAGAACTGGAACTTCTAAGATTATGACTCGTTCTTCTTTTCAAGATAAAATGAGAAGGCCAACAAATTTATTAGAAAAACCTGAAATTAAGTTCACACCTTCGCAAGAATCAGGAGTATTAGATTCAGTTAGTATTGAAAAATATATTTCTGCAGAAAGGTTAAATTCTGAAGACAGAAAAACATTGTTAGATGAAAAAAGAGATTTACTAGAAAGAAAGGAAATTAAATATACTCGTTTTGATTAAAATTGATTTGTAATTTTTTAAAAAATAAATCTTAAAAATTACCTATCCAATAATTATTTAAATTAGTTTTTTCTGATATAAATATGGGTGATTATACAACTAATACTTATCAAGGAGGATATTCTTCTTTAAAATCAAATTATGGAGATGTTTTTACTGGTTATCATACACCAGCAGGAAGTTTGGGTTTAACAACCGATCCTCGTTCAGCAAATATTGTTAAAGAAGTTTCTGGTAAACTTGCATCAGGAGTAAAAAAAATAGAAGTTGAATGGGTTTCTCCAAAAGTTTTTGATGCAATTCCAAAACAACAATTAAAAGAAGTTAATCAAATAAGTAAATTAACAGGTATAGATATTTCTGTGCATGGACCTGTAATTGATACTGTAGGAATAAATCAGCAAGGTTTTAGTGAGATAAATAGGGAGAATAGTGAAAGAGTAATAACAAGATCAATTAAAACCAGTCAAGAACTTGACCCAAGAGGAAATATTCCAATTGTTTTTCATACAACAGAAGGAATTCAAGGAACAGAGTGGGAAACTCTTGGGAAAGAAAGAAAAGCAAAAAAAATGATTGCTGTTAACAGGCAAACAGGACAGATGGTTCCTTTGGAAGCAGAAAAAAGATATTATCCAGATATGCCTAAATTAAAGCCCGGAGTTGAGCAAAAATATCAAGCAGGAAAAATTACTGCTCAGGAAATAGGATCTAATAAAGCAAAATATTATTCTCAGGTTCCACTTGAAATAGGAAAAATAATTTCACCTGAAGAAAGTATAAAAATGCAAAACACCACTAAATGGGATGATGATCTTTCTCAGCTTTTATTTAATAAAGAAAGAGCAGATGAAATTCTTCAGAGAAATAAAACAGAAATTGAACATTTGATGCCTGCTCTTCAAAGTGGTAGATTAAAACCAAAAGATTTAACTCCAATACAAAAACAAACCTTAAACCACCTTGATAATGCAGAAGCATATTTAGGAGATACAGATCAGCATTTGAGTGCTTTATTTAGCCAAGCTTACAAATATGGTTCACCAAAACAAAAACAAGCACTTGTTCAAATTAAAAATAATTACCAAGATGTTTTAAACAAACAAGGAAGAGAAATTTCTGGAAAATCAGATGCAATGCAAGTTTTAATTAATGAATTAAAAGATTCCAGAAATGAGCTTGCTCCTGACATGTTTGTTCCAATTGAAAAATTTGCAACAGAGCAGTCTTCTAAAACATTTGGAAATGCTGCTTTTAAAGCTTATAAGAAATTTGGAGATAAGGCACCAGTTGTATGTATTGAGAATCCTCCAGTTGGGCATGCATTAGCTACTGGTCAAGATTTGAAAAATTTAGTTGTAGAGTCAAGAAAGAAATTTGTTGAAAATGCAGTTAAAGAAGGAATTGGCAGGTCAGAAGCAAAAGCATCTGCTGAAAAATTAATTGGTGCGACTTGGGATGTAGGGCATATTAATATGCTTAGAGGACAAGGTTTTGGTGATAAGGAAATTATTAAGGAAACAGAAATTGTAGCACCTTTTGTAAAGCATGTTCATTTCTCTGATAATTTTGGTTTTGAACATACAGAACTTCCAATGGGAATGGGAAATGTTCCTTTAAAAGAAATTATGAAAAAATTAGGGAAAAAAGGATATGAAGCTAGGAAAATTATTGAAGTAGCAGATTGGTTTCAACATTTTAAAACATCTCCATTTAAAGAAAGTTTACAAGGAGTAGGATCTCCAATTTATTCAGATGGGGTTGGACCTTATTGGAATCAAGCAATTGGTTTACAGCAAAGTTATTCTGTTGGTTATGGTCAGATGCTTCCTTCAATGCATTATGAAACATTTGGTGCTGGATTTTCACAACTTCCAGCAGAGCTTGGTGGACAAAGAGGCGGAGGACAAGGAAGCCGGATGAGTGGAAAAGGGATGGAATAAATTTAAAAACAATATAATCCATGTATTTTAATAAAAGAGGCAAATAAATATGATTAAAAAAAAGAGTGATAGAGTTTCAAGAGGAAAAGTAAAAAAAGTTTTTAGAAAAAAAACTGCAAAAAACTTTTCTAAAAAAATAAATAAAAAAAATATTCCGACGTTGCAATTAAAAAACGAGCATGATATTGCAATGGATTTTGCAGTAAAGGTTGCTCAAAAATTTAACAAAATTGTTAAATCAATTGTTCTTTTTGGTTCAACAACTAAAAAAACTCAAATAGCTGGCTCTGATATTGATATAATTATTATCATTGATGATGCTTCAATAAAATGGGATCAAGAATTAATTGCTTGGTATAGAGAAGAATTAGATAAAATTTTAAAAACAAATCCTTATAATATGAATCTTCATATTAATACGATAAAATTAACAACATGGTGGGAAGATTTAATGAGAGGAGATCCAGTTGTTTTAAATGTTTTAAGAAATGGCGAATCTTTAATTGATTTAGCTGGTTTTTTTGACCCTTTGAAATTTTTATTAATTAATGGAAAAATAAATTCAACTCCAGAATCAATTTATACTTGTTTGCAAAGAGCTCCAATGCATATTGCAAGAAGCAAAGCAGCAGAATTAAATGCAATTGAAGGTTTGTTTTGGGCAATGGTTGATTCTGCTCATGCTGGTTTAATTGCTGCAAATGTTTTTCCTGCTTCTCCAGAACATATTGCAAGAGAATTAAGAATAACCTTTGTAAATAATAGAAAATTAAAAATAAAATATGTTCAATGGTATAAAGATTTGCTTATACTTCATAAACAAATATCTCATGGTGAAATAAAAGATTTAAAAGGTGTAGATATTGATGATTGGCAGGCAAAAGCAGAAGAATTTCTTAAAGTAATGGCTCAATTAATTAATGGAATTGTTGGTTAAATAAAGATAATCTTTTAATGTGTCATATAATTCTTGATGATACATATCTGAAATTTCTCCATTTTCTTTTTGTACATAAATTCTCCTAACACCAGTATTAGGGCCTCTAATAGGTTTTATTGTTTCAATATATTTTGCAGGATCATATCCTGGAATATTTTTAATACCTATAATTATTCTCTCTTCATCAAACTTATCAATTATAGTTCTACCTATTTTAATTTCATCTGGCCAAATTTCTCCTCTATTTAAAAATAAAAATGGTTTTTTTGTCATTTTATTTTTCTTCTTTTTGTTTACTAAATATTTGACTAAGAGAAGCTCCGCAGTTTTTAAGAGGAGTTTCTCTTTTTGATTGATATTTATTTTTTTGTGTTTTTGTCATTTTATTCTTTTTTCTCTTTTAATTCATATTTCTTACCAAGTTGTTGTTTTGCTTGAGCATTTAATTCTGCAAAATAATTTCCTTTTGATGCAGCAGTTGCTTCACAAGCTTTTTTATATGATGTAGAAAGAAAATTTTCATAAAACATATAAGCTTCTCTATCACTTTCACTTAATTTACTCAAATTAACTGTTCCAGTTTTTTCATCTTTATATTTTTCCATTATTCCCGCAATGCTATAATTTTTCATATCTTCAGGAACTTGAAATTCTAATTTTGAACCCCCTAATTTTTCTACAATATCTTTAGTATGTTTTTCTATTTCACCAAATTTAGCAATAGTCATAACTTCTTGAAGTTGAGTTAATAAAGAATAAGATAATTCTTGATGGTTTGAATAAGAAGGATCTCCAGCAACACCAACTCTATTATAGTCTTGCTGTTTCTTTTCATACATTTCATTTTTTCGTTTTACAGCATCTTCACTTGTCATAGCTTCATTATGAATAGATTTTGCGCTTTGAACACCAAACCTTCCCCAATCTCCCTGGTTTCTATCAACACCATTAAAACCAACAGTCTCCTGCATTAATTTCCATTCAAGAGTATTTTTAACATTCAAAGCTCTTGCTTGTTCTGCTCTCTCAACTCCTTGTGTTTTTTCGTTTGTCATAACAAACCCAAGAAAAAAGACTTTATAAATGTTTCGGTTTGTCACTATTTTAAAAAAGTAACATCTATTTTACAAATTCGTAAATAATTTTTGTTTTGCAAGGAACCTTTGATTTTATTTGTTTGAAAATTTTTCTTGTAAATTGAATAGCTTTTTCATTTTCAACAGCGACGAAAAAGATAGCACTTTCTTTTTTAAGAATAGCTGCCTTTCCAGTAGTTTTCCCAAATGATAATTGCATTCCGGTTTGCATTCTATCAGAACCAGCACCTGTTAGCATTTTGTTTTCTCTTTGAATATGATGTGGATAAGGAATAATCTTGAAAAAATACTGCCCTATAAATTCATTATCCAGTTTTTTATTAATATACTGTCTGCAAGCTTCAAGAGCATTATGTCTGATTTGAACTTTTTCAGTTGAAATCATTTTTAAATTATGTTTAAATTTTTTTAGATTCTTTTTTCCCATTTCAAACTTAACAATTTTTGAAGGAGGAATTGTTTTTATGTAAGCTTTTTTCTTTTTTTTACTATTCCGAGTAAAAGGAGTAACTTTTTTCTTTGAATATGCGTTTGCTTTTCTAAGTGTTGCCATTTAAATAGTTGTTTTAGTATTTTTAATTAAATTTAATTTATTTTTTATTTCATAAGGGCAATTTTTTTTAAAGCAGTTATTTCCTCGCCACAAACAATTTTCAGGAGTTCTTTGCTTATTTTTATCTATTGAATGATAATATTTACACTTTGTTTTTTCTAAACTCATTTTATCTCAACCTTTGTTGTAATTGCTTGACCAGGTAATCCTTTTTCAAAAATCGCCCGAACAACACCTTTATTTCCATGAGCAGATGAAATCTTGCCTTTGATTATTTTTCCAGCTGGAGATTTCCATGTAACTTCTTTACCAACAAATTTTCCAGCTTCTTCTCTATTTGAAACTTTGTCTATTTCTATTAAAAAATGCCTTTCATGAATTACATGTCTTCCTCGCCTAAATTGAATAACTTTTCCTAATGCCATAAATATTATCAAGAAGATTAATTTATAAAGTTACTTGTTTTGAAATATTTTAAATTTGTTTTTTAATTTTTCTATTTAATTTATTTTTTGGGACCAAACTTTTTTTAGTATAAACAATATTACCCCAAACATAAAGAGTCTTTTTTTTGTAAATTTCTTCTTTTCCTTTATCATTAGCCCAAACATCAAAAGGTCCTTCATAACCACTAAAATCAGGAAAAGCAAAAATTCCATGTCTTGTAGAATATCCTGATTTTTCTAAGGGTATAGGACCTCTACCTGTTTTGTTAAAAAAAGCCCAACCTTCTATAAATTCAGGATGGTCATCTTCGAAAATTAAGTATTTATGTCTAACTGCTTTAAATCTTGGAACATTAAACCAAAAATCATATAAAGAATTTTTATTTCGTACATCAAAAGAAATTTCTTTTTCACTTTTATTTTTTGAGAGAGGATTTGTGTTTTGCGCGAATTTCTTATTTTTTAATTTTTCTTTTTGGTATAAATTTTTAAATTCATTTTTTCCACTTTCTGAATTAATATAATTATTTTTCAGAATAGCATATTTTATAGAGTCTGAATTTTTTAAATTGTTTAAAGAATACTCATGCTTCTCTTTTAATTTTTTAATTTTTTCTTGAAATCTCTTGTCTTCTAAATTTATGCTCTCTTTTAATTGAGAAGATAAACTTTTATTTTTTTTGTTAAGGTTTGTGTTTTTTAAAAGGCTTTTTTTATATAATTGAGAAAAATTTGTAAGTTTGTTTGAGTAAAAAATTGTTGTATCTTGTAATGTTTTATGATAAAAAACAGAGTCTGTTTTTATTTTTGTTTCTAATGTATTATTTTTTACTTGGTTTTTATTATTTTTATGCACCCCTAAATAAACTGAAATTAATAAAAGAGATCCTAAAAAATATATTATTCCTTTGTTTTTTCTTCTCATACTTTATTTAAAACTTTATGATTTATAAGGATTTATTTAAAACAATAGTATTGTTTAATAATATATTTTTTAATTCTTTAGAGAACTTTAAATTTGAGTATTTTAAGAAAAAAGATTTTTTAAGTTTTCTTTAGAGTTATAATACAACCTCAAAATCCCCTAACTCCTTTTTCAACAATTCAAAAACTTTAGGATTAACCTTAACTTCTTTTTTGCTTTTTTGTTTTTCAATTGCTTTTGAAACTTCTTCCATATTTGCATCTTCAATCTTATTTGTTATTTTCTTAACTTTATTATCTTTAAACAAGAAACTAATATTTTCACAATTTAAAAGTTCAGCAACTTTTTCTGTTCCTTTTTCTTTGTAATTTAATCTCATTTTTCCTTTTTCTAAATAGATTAAATCAGCTCTTTGGGTGTATTCAATCAAGTCATTAATTAATATACTTGCGTTTTTACGGGCTACATCTACTTTATGAGGATTTAATTTTCCTTTTTTAATATCTTGTCTTGCTTTAATTACATCTTTTAAAATTCTTAAATGTTGAGATGTAAATTTTCCCTGCTTAACAAAATTTTTTTCAAAAAATTCTGTGATTAATTTTTGAGATTTTTTTTCGGTTATTTGTTTTAGTAATTCGAAAATATCATTATAAATTTGCTCAATTGTTTTTTCACTTGCTTTTTTTTCAATTTGCTCTCTTAGCTCTTTTAATCTTTTTAAATAATCTTTCATATCTCCTAAAAATTTATCTATTTCTTTGCCTGAAATTTCTTTTACTTTTCCGTGTTCATAATCTCTCCAAGTTATAATAACTTTTTCCAAGAAGTCAACATATTTTTTTTCAATCATTTTTGTATTTAAAAACTCTCTTTTGAAATCAGATAATAATTCTTTTTTAGCATTTGGAGGAGGCAGACCATATAACATTAACAATGCTTGTGCAGGGGTAGTAACTCCCCAAAAAATATTTGTAAAAACTTCTGACATCAAAACTTTTTTGCTTCGTGGAATTACTTCATCTCCCATAGACATAAACATATCAATTGCTTCTGGAGATGGTTTTAATTTGCCCATTTTTAAAAGAGCTTTCCAGGGCATGAATGTATTTCGATCATGTAATGGAACACCATCTCTAATAAAAGTAAACATTACTGGATGAGCATCTTTAACAGCTTCCCAGAATTCAGTTAAAAGATAAATTTGCGGCTCTAATTTGTTTTCAACACCAGCCATGGCAGAAGCTTCTCCAATATATTGGTAAATAATACTTCTCATTCTTTCTTTTAATTCTAAACGAGGCATTCTTTTTACATCTGTATCATTAATAATAACAAAAACATCAACATCAGAAGTTTTAACAGCATCTCCTCTTACTAAGCTTCCTCCAATAACATAGGACACAACATATTTGTCAAACTTTTGCAAAACCAATGATTTATGAATCTCTGAAACCCTTAATGCTCCTAAAAAACCTTTATCATAAAGTGGAAAAGACATAAAAATAGCAGAAGTTAATTCAAATTTCTGATCCATGCAAATTTCCCAGATTTCAGAAGGAGTTGTAAGATGCAACCAAATTTTTTGTTTTGGATTTATTTTTTCTATTTCTTTTATAATCTCAAGTTTTATTTTATTAATTTCTTTTGTTTTTTCATCTGGAATAATAATTTGAAGATGAATATATTTTTCTGTTTCTTTTGGAACTTCTTCCTCGTCAATGAAAAATTTAATTGATTGTGGCGGCAAAATACTTATTGACTGAATATAAGAATATTTCTTAATAATAAGATTTTTTAATTTTTCTAATTCTTTTTTTGTTTTATCCATTTCTTTTTTAGCTTGTTCAGAATTTTGCTGAATTTTTGGATTTACAGAATAATTTTGCTCAATGTCTTCAGTAAGTGAGGCAGAAGATTTTTTTTTAGAACCTAATTTCATTCCAGGAATATTGTCACTTTTTTCCATTATTTAAAAAGATATCTCTTACTTATAAAGATTACTGATTTTGATAAGTTCTTGGTTTTGAAACCATACACTTTAGTGTGCAGATGTTTTTCAAAAATATGAGTTTCCAGTGGGCGATATCTTTTATTCAAGATGTGAGAAAGATTTGCAAAATTTTTCATTATAAGATGTGTTTATACATTTTTAGCGAATTTTTGACTAACAACTAGAACCAGTTTGAATTGCTTTAAATGAAATAGTATTATTATATTCCCCACTTGGCTGTGATGCCTGAATATCCAACCAAAATCTATAATAATTTATTCCCCCCGTAGGAACCTCTCCTCCGGATTTGA
>CAYVGH010000004.1:0-18353 GCA_964451185.1 Candidatus Woesearchaeota archaeon
TGCATAGCTACGCAATGTATGGATAAGAGCTGAATGCATCTAAGCTCGAAGCCATTCGCAAAACGAGACAATTAAAGCCGCAGAAGAAGACTGCGTTGATAGAACTCTTGTGTAAGATTTAAGGTTCGCCGAAAATTTCAGCATAGAGTTACTAAAAGCTTTACATATGATTTAAAGATTCTCCTACTTATTTTGTTATTTTAAATTTTTTCTTAGCACAAAGTTTTTAAACCAAAAAAATAGTTAATTAAAATGGCAAAATTTTATATGCTTCATTTAATAAATGGAACTAAGATTTATTATTCTCTTTATAAAAATAATCTAAATCTTATACTAAGATTTCCAAATGAAAATCCGACTATAAAAATCGTTGAAAAGAAGTATTTTAATATTAACAATGGTGAATTAATTTTAAACGAAAAGACAGATAAATCAAAATTAACAAAAATTTGTGAACAAAGAGTGGACAAAGCATACAATAAGTATTATGATGAGTTAAACAACACAAGTCCAACTCATTGCTAATAAAAAAATCCTCCCAAATTAAATCACAAATCTCTCGCCTGAATTGTCCTTCTTTTATTTGCTTTTGCTCTTTCAATAGCATCAACCAAAATATTTTCAACTTTTCTTTCTAAAGCTCTTCCAACTTCTTCTGCAATTGAAGAAACAGAATTTTCTTTATCCAACTCTTTCACAACTTTTCTAATATTTGATTTTATTATTAATGCCATTTTATTTAACAACCCATGTTTGAACAGCTATAAAAATAATTGCAATAATGCTAATTACTCCTTTAATAGCTAAAAATATAAAATGTTGAACATTAACATAAGGGAAACTTAAAATTCCTGCAATTGTTGCTAAACTTCCAATAATAAAAGTTGTAAGTCTTGAGAAATTTCTTTTATCTAATCCTTGTTGCTTACTTTTTTTAAAAAGAATTTTTGGTTCTGCTTCAACAATAAAACCAATTCCCAACGCTAAAAGAATTAAAGATTCTATATAAAATATTAATTCAAAGCCAAACCAACTTTGAGAAATAATTCCTGCAAACCCTAAAATACTAACAATTGCTAAAACAGCGACAAAAACCTTTGAAGTTTCTTTTTTATTTTTTTCTTTTTTCTTTATCATTTTTTTCTTCTGGTTTCATCAATGGGAAAATAACACATTCCCTAATTGGTTTATTCATCATAAAAGAAAATAATCTTTCTGAAACACCAAAACCACAAGTTGGGGGCATTCCATATTTCAAAGCTTCGACAAATTCTTTGTCATGTTCCATTGCTTCTTCGTCGCCTGCATTTTTATTTTTTATTTGTTGTTTAAATCTTTCTTCTTGATCAAAAGGGTCATTTAATTCTGAATAACCATTTCCTAATTCAGATCCTGCAATAATTACTTGAAATTGTTCAACTTTTTTTGTATTTTCTGGATTTCTTTTTGCCAAAGGAGATAATTCTACAGGTTGATTAATTAAAAATCCTGGACCTGAAATTTTTTTCCTGCAATATTTCCATAATAAATCTACTAACATCCATTTATCTACTGCTGGATCATAATCTAATTTAGGCTCACCAGAGTCATCCTTTGAGGATAATTCTTTTAATTTTTTCATAATCTCTTTTTCATTTACTTTGTAAATATCTATCTTAGTATATTTCTTAATTGTTTTTTCAAAATCATATTCTTCCCATTTTTTACTTAAATCAATTTTATGTCCATGTATTTCAAACTTAGAAGTTTTGAAAACTTCTTTTGCAATTTTTTTATACATTTCTTCTACTAACTTCATTCCGTCTTTATAATTTGCATAAGCCCAATAAAATTCCATATCTGAAAAGTCCTGCAAATGTTCCATGTCCATCCCTTCATTTCTAAACATTCTTCCAATTTCAAATGTTTTTTCATATCCTGCAACCATTAGTTTTTTTTGCCAAAGTTCACCCATTGAAATTCTTAAGAAAACATCTAAATCTAATGCATTATGGTGTGTTGCAAAAGGTGTAGCCGTTGCTCCTCCTGCTGAATTTTCTAAAACAGGAGTTTCAACTTCTAAAAAATCTTTTTCTATTAAAAAAGTTCTAATTGTATTCCAGAATTTTGCTTTTTTTATGAACATTTTTTTTACTTCTGGATTCATTAAAATATCTAAATATCTTTTTCTAAATTTTTCTTCATCATTTTGAAGTCCTTTGTGTTTTTCTGGCAAAGGTAAAATTGATTTAGAAAGCAATTTTATTTTATTAATTAAAATAGAAATTTCTCCTGTTTTTGTTTTAATAATTTTTCCTTCTATTCCAACAAAATCTCCAGAGTCAATGTATTTTTTAAAAAAAGTTTTTTCTTTTTCAGGGGTTTCTTTGTCTTGAAAAACTATTTGAACTTTTCCAGATTCATCTTGGAGAACGCAAAAAGCAATTTTTCCCAAATCTCTTTTAGTCATTAATCTTCCAGCTGTTTTTACTTTTGAACCAATTTTTGATTTAGAACATTCTAAACAATTTTGTTTTTTATCAAATTTGTTTGGATAAGGATTTATTTTATTCTCTCTTAATTCATTAAGTTTTCTCATCCTCTCTTTTATTATTTGAGCTTCTCTACCCATGTTTAAATTAGATATTTTTAGTTTAAATATTTACTCTTTCATTTTAAAAATTGGGCATAACGATTTAGTATAAAAGCAGTGGCGAATTTTAGGTTTATCCTTGTCCACCAGCACAAATTTTTATTTTAAGCACTTGGTTATCAAAACTGCAATTTCCCAGCCATTGCTTTTATACTCTGTTAGCAGCAGTTGTTTTTTATATTATTATGCTCACAAATAAAAGATTACATAAAAGTTGCTAACTGCAATTCTTTTCCAAGCATCTTTATCCATATTGTCAAATTTATTTTTATTGGTGATTTTATTACTTGGCACATTTTCACCCATACCAATATTTTCAGATTCTATTATAGCATTTAGTTTTGATAATTTCTTTTTAAAGAATTCATTCATTGAATTTGCTCTAAATAATGAAAGGCGTTTATTTAAAAATAATCTTTTTGCTCGGCTTTCCTGTGGCATTTCATCTTCCATCCCTTTAATAAGTTCTTTAATTAATTTGTTTTTTTTGTGTGGCTTAATAAACCCAGTAGTATCAGTATATCCAATTGTTTGTATTTTTATTTTCCATTTTTTATTGGGATTTTTCTTGAATTCTTCATTATAAAATATCTTTATATTTTCTACAAAATTAAGTAAAGATTTTTCTTCATCTTCTGATAAGTTTGAAATTTTATATTTACTACGACCAAATATAGCATCTATTTGCCAAGCTTTATCAAATGTGTTATCAAGATTGGCATTCAAATTATCAATTTGTTTGCTGTATTCTACTAATAATTTACTATATTTTATTAAATCATTGAGATAAACTGGATTACTATTTGCGATTTTTTGTTTTATTTCAATAATTTCTTTTTCAGTGTTATCAAGAATGGGAAGAAGACTTTTTGCAAGATGGTTTGTATCAAGTTTTAATTTTCGATTAATTCGTTGCCGAGTTATTTTAATGACTTCAAAAGCTTCTCTGATTGTTTCATTTATTGTATAAATATCTTCTTTTAATGCAATTTTTCTTGATTTGTGATTGGGAAGTAATCTATCTGAAGAAAGGGTATCTGCAATGATTATTTCTTTTGGTTTAGTTTCTTCAACTATTGACTCTTCTGTATTCTTCTGAGTAATTTTACAACTAAAAGCAACAAAAAAAATAAAAAAAAAAAATTTAAAGGAAAAATATTTCATAAGTAAAAAATAGATTTTTATAAAGATTTTATTCGGACTTTTTTTGCCTTCTTAAAATTTCTTTATTATATATCAAAAGAATTTCATCAATCTTTGGGATTTCAGAATTATTTTTAAGTTGTTTATATATACTTCGAAGTTCCATATATCTATTTTTTACTTTTTCAAATTGCTTAATTATTATTTTGTTTTTGTTATTACTTGGACCATTTTATTTTTCATCCTTAAGCAACTTTTCTAATTCTAAAAGGAGAGAAGGAATAATAAATTTTTTTAATTCTTCTTCTTTTTGTTTTAAATTTTTTGTTGGAACTTTGTGAGGGGTTTTGCTATCATCTATTATAATGGGAACTTGGTCAAGTGAAGAAACACTTTCTGGGTTTAAAGCAATTTTGAACATTTCATTATAAACAAAATTATTGGCTTCAAGGAGTTTATTTCTTAAGGGGCTGTTTTTAGGTAGATTTTTGAGTTGATTACAACTTGTCCATTGCCTCAAATCTAACTCTTGTAAACGTTCACTTGCTTTTACAAATTCAGATTTGATAATTATTTCTCCAACACCAACATCCACAACTTCAATTCCCGCTTTTTTAAGTTTAGTTGTTATGCCTTTTATATTAATTGTCTTGGTTTCATAAGTAAAAAAGCGTTTACAAGGAGCACACGAAGTGAACCCTAAAACAATACTTGTTAATACAATATAAAATAGGATACTTTTCATTTTTTTATTATTTTTAAAATAAATCTATTAGTCAAATTATTGGCAAAGTAACAAATTTATCTTATTTAATCCTACATATTTTTTATTTTTTAAATTGCTGCTAACAGCCATGGCTAAAAATAGTTGCGAATTAAAATTACTTGGTTTCTATAAAGAACAAAGATAACAAATTAATCTAACTTTTCAAATTAGAATTTCCAAGCAATTGTTTTTAGCCATTGTTATGCCCTGTTTTAGAATAAGTGGATATATTTGGGATACTTTTTTTTAAATTCTTTTTTTATTCGTCTTGCTTCTTTTTTATTTTTATTTTTTCTATTAATTTCGTATCTTTCGTTATATATCCGCATATCTTCAAACCAATATTTATTATCATTGCTTATTTTTTTTTGTATATCTTGTAAAAATGAAAGGTTTTTTGATGAAATAGAAGCAGAAATCATATTTCTTAATGCTTTTTCTTTTTTTAATATAGTTATTTTGTCTTTGATATCTTTTTTTAATGAATTTTGAAAATTTTTAAAACCATCGTATATTGCAAATAAGCTATCTGTAGCTTGAAGATTTCGTGTAACAAGGGTTTCATTTGTTTTTAAGAGAATGTTCCATGATTCATCTTCTGTCTTCTTGTAGTTTTTAATTAAATCTGTTAGGTTATTATTATTATTAATTTTCCTTTCCAATTCTGTTAAATCAGGTATTTGATTAAGCAATTCTTTATTAAGATTATAGTTAAGAGCATATTCATTGCTTTTATCTATTGCATCTATTTTTGCTTCTGTTTCAAAATCAAAATAAATATTTTTTATAGCTTCTAATTTACCCCCATTATCATAATTTGTGATATCTATATCTAAAATAAAGAGAGAATCTTTTGTCAAAAATAGCAATTGATTCCAAGCATGATTTTCATATTCCATTAATCCTTCTTTCCGTTTTGCATATATATTGTTTAAGTTTTTATTTTCTTTTTTAATTAAATCAAAAACTTCTATAAAAGACCAACTATAATCATTACAAACGCCAAGTTTTCTAAAAAAATAAAAATCATTATTTGAATGAAGTGAGTGTAATAAAGAATCCTTATCATTTAATATTTTATATGCTTCAGTATGATCATATTCATACCTGTTTACCACAATATATCCTGTTAAGTTAACAGCTTCCTCTGCCTTTAAATTTTTAATTTCTTTTTTTGTATAACCTAATTTTTCTGCTTCTGCGAAAACAGTATCCTTAAAAGTTTTTTTATTAGCTATTTCTGGTTTTGCGAGCATATTTTCTAAATTTTTAATATTTATTTTATTAGAATCCACTTGTTCCCAAGAAATTTTAGAATAATCTTTGTAAACTATTCTTTCTCCTTTTGTCCCATAAGTTTCACTAATTGTTTTTTGCCCATAAAGAGCAACACTTCCTGCTAAGAGAATTCCTGTAAGAAAATTTTTGAGTTTCATTTAATTGAAAGAAATAATCTTTTTATAAATGTTTTGTTTTGTTATCACTCTAAAATTATGTGATTTTCTTTACTTCATCTAAAATTATTCTTTTATTGAAAGCTCCTCTTTTTTCGACTTTTTGTTTTCTAATTTTTTCTATTTTATCTTTATCAAAATTTTTAAAATCTTGAATAGCATTAATAACTTCTAAAATATCTGCAAGTTCTTCTTCATTTGGTTCTTTAAAAAATTCTTCTGATTCTTCTAAAAGTTTTTCTTTTAGTTTTTCCCAATATTCTTCATCATTTGCAATATGTGTTAAAGGAATTTGATTATCTTTTTTAATTATCTCTGGAATCTTATCTCTAACTAATTTATTATATTTCATTTTCTGTACCTTCTTGGCCCAACTTCTTTATCTAATTCTTGATTTAATAATTCATCTGCAATAACTTGGTAAGGGTCTTCTCTTGAAATGTGTTTGTAAATTATTTTTTGGAATTTGTCTTGGAGTTTTTGAACTTTTAAAAATAATTCTAAAAGTCTTGGATTTTTAACTTTGTATTCTCCTAAAAGTTGTTTTACAACTAATTCAGAATCCAAAATGCATGTAACTTCTTTGGTGGTAATTTTCGAGGCAAGTTCTAATGCTCTAATTAGTGATTCATATTCTGCAGTATTGTTTGTAACATTTCTTCCAATAAATTGACTATGTCTTATTAAAATTTTTTCATTGTCTCTAACTATAATCCCTATTGCCCCTGGTCCTGGATTGCCCCTCGCGCCCCCGTCAGAATTTGTGTATATCATGGTTTCCTCCTTGTTGGGGGTGCGTAGAAATTCCAAAATTTAAAAATAAATTTCTTATTGCACCTCCATCACTGTTTGTATAAATCATTGTTTCCTCCTTGTGATGATATGCGTAGAAATTCCAAAATTTAAAAATAAATTTCTTATTGCTCTGCCATCAGAATTTGTGTATATCATTTTAAATATGCAATACTTTAAAATTATTAAATCCTTGAAATGTTTCGGATTTTATTTCAACATCTCTTATTTGAGAGTGTTTTGGACCTGTTTTACAAAGTTCAACCATTTTATTTACATCATCTGAATTTCCTTCTAAAAAAACTTCTATTCTTCCATCTTCAAGATTTCTAACAAAACCTTTGACATTATATTTTTCTGCATTTTCTTTGATAAAACTTCTAAAGAAAATCCCTTGAACAGTTCCTTTAATGTATAATCTTATTGATTTTTTCATGAATTAATCAATAAAATATGCTTTATATCTTTTATTGAAGTTAAAATTTCAAACATTTTCTTAATTAAACCACAAATTTTATAATCTTTAATAAGATTAAACAATCATGGAATCTCAAGAAAAAATTTGGAACAATATTGCAAAAGAATGGAATGAATTTAAAAATCATCCTCCAGCTTATACAATAGAATTTTTAAAAAATCAAACTGGGAAAGTTTTAGATTTAGGTTCTGGTTCTGGCAGAAATCTTATTAAAATAAAAAAAGGAAAAATGTATTTATTGGATTTTTCTAAAGAAATGATTAAATTTGCAAAGAAAAGAGCAGAAAAAGAAAAAATTCCTTTAGAATTTTTTGTTTCAAATTTGACAAAACTTCCTTTTGAAAATAATTTTTTTGATTCTGCAATTTGTATTTCTGCATTACATTGTATTGAAGGAGAAAAAAATAGAGAAAAAGTTGTTAAAGAATTATTTCGAGTTTTAAAAAAAGATTCCCAAACAGAAATCGGAGTTTGGAATTTTAATTCAAAGAGATTTAAAAATTCTAAAAAAGAAAAAATGATTAATTGGAGAGATAAAGGAAAAAGATATTATTATTTATTTGACGAAGATGAAGTTCATAATTTATTTAGAAAAGTTGGTTTTAAAATTATTTCAACACATAATTCAGAAATGATGATTAACTTTGTTGTTGAAAAATAGTCATCATTTCTCGCGAGTTTCATAGGATTGCAATAAAAAACTCACCCACAGCAAAGATAAGGGAAGATTAGGCGAAGGAAACCGTAGGTGTCCTCGCAATGATGATTAACTTTATTATCCAAAAGTGAATCATAATAATCTTTTTAAATAAACCAATTCTTAAAAGATTCTATGAAAATAAATAGTTCAATAAGAGAAAGGGCAAAAACTTATGGAATTTTAAAAAATTTAGGAATGTATAAAGAAGAAGCAAAATACCTTGCTAAAAAAAATTCCTTTACTCAGGAATATATAAAACTCAATTTCTTAATTCCATTAAATCCAAACAAATTAAATAAATATGAAAAAGCTAATAAATTAGAGAAAATAAGAAAAATATCCAAGGAGACAAATACAATCAGACAGATGTATGACTTAAAAATTCCTGAAAATAAAATTAAAGAATATGTTGAAAAATGTTTTGATTATATAGGGAAATTTGAAGGATTTTATAAAGATTTAAGAAACACATTGGATAAAGGACAAGAAAAAAAAATAAAAGGAGATAAATTAGTTCAGATTATAGAAAAAGAAATATTCAACAGGCCTGGAATTGCTGCAATTTTTTCTGCATTTTAATTAATAAGAAAATATAAAAACTAAAAATCCATATAAAAATATGGAAGAAGAGGAAAAATTCATTAAACCTATTAATATTTTGTTAGTATTTCTTATAGGAATTACAGGAATCTTAATTCTCATTGCTTCAACAGGAACATTTAATTTAGAAAAATATGAAATTATAAAACTTTCAGTAATAATTATTATAATTTATTTAATAATTTTACTTTCCTTGTTAAAAACAAGAACAAGGAAAATAAAAGAAATTCCAATAATAAAAAGAGAAATAATAAGAGAAATTGAAAAACCTATTATCCAAAAAATAACTGAAAAAATTGAAACTCCTGTAATTAAAAAAATATTTATTAAAAAACAAGAACCTGAAAAAATTAAACCAAGAAAAAGATATAATTACATTGGGTCAAGATTAACAGAAACTTATCATAAAAGTTCTTGTAGAATGGCAAGATTAATTAAACCAAAATATAAAGTAAAAGAAAATAATAAAAAATATTTCAAACTAAGAGATTACAAACCTTGCAAAATTTGCAAACCTTAATTATTTTTTTAATTCTTTTTCTTTTTAATAATTTTCATTATATCAAAAAAAGATTTTTTACTAAAATCAATAATTTTATTTTCATCTAAATTAATTGTAACTTTTAAAATTCCCATGCCAGAAACAAAAATCGTTCCAATAAAAAAATTCTTTTGTTTTATGCTTTGCAAGGACAATAAAATTTTCTGAATTTGATTATTAATTTTTTCTTCTTGTATTTTCTCTTTAATCATTTCTTCAACTTCATTAAAATCAAAATTTAAATTATTATCTAATTTCTCAGGAACTCTTTGATCATAAGTTTCCAAAAGAACAGGTTCAATTTCTTTTTCCAATTGGAAACTAAACATTTTTTTTGCAGAGGGCACATACAAATCTAAATGTTGCTGGTTGTCATTTCCTTTCTTATCAACTGAAAAAAATCCAGAACATAAATAAGCATCTGGATTTTCTTTTTTAAATTCTTCAAAATTTTTTGAATTTAATAATTTTTCTAAATAAAATTGAAAGTTCATATAATAATTATATGAAAATCATTTATAAATTTTAGTATACAAATTAATTTAAAAAAAAATTGATATAAAATCTTAATTTCGTTTTTCAATTTCTTTTTTTAATTTTTTTATAAAGTCTTCAACCTTCACATTCTTAACTTTCCCATTTTCTCTTACAGCAACTAAATTTTCTTTTTCCTCTTTATCACCCATAACGAGAATATAAGGAATTTTCATCCACTCCGCATCTTTAACTTTTGCAGGAATAGTTGTCTGTCTAAAATCAAAATCAATTCTTAAATTAGAAATTTCTTTTTTTAATTTTTTTAGAATTTTTTCAGCAGACTTAATATTCCTATCTGTAAAACTTAAAACACGAACTTGAACAGGGGATAACCATAAAGGCAATCTTCCCTTAAAATGCTCTAACAAAATTCCAATAAATCTTTCTAAACTTCCATAAATTGCTCTGTGAATCATAATTGGTCTTTTTTTCTTATTGTCTTTATCAGTATATTCTAATTCAAATCTTTCTGGCATTGAAAAATCAACTTGAATTGTTCCGCACTGCCATGTTCTGCCTAAAGAATCTTTTAAATGAAAATCAATTTTAGGACCATAAAAAGCACCATCACCCTTATTAATCTTATGCTCAATTTTCTTTTTATCTAAAACATTTTTCAATGCTTTTTCAGCTTTGTCCCAAATTTTATCAGAACCAATTCTTTTTTCAGGACGAGTAGAAAGTTCAATTGAATATTTAAAACCAAATTTAGAATAAATAAAATTTGTTAAATCAATTAATTTTGCGATTTCATCTTCTAATTGTTTGTCTGTGCAAAAAACATGTGCATCGTCTTGAGTAAATTGAATTGCTCTGAATAAACCTCCAAGAACTCCTGATAATTCTTGTCTGTGAACAATTCCAAATTCACCTGATTTCAAAGGCAAATCTTTATAACTTTTTGGAGAATTTTTAAAAATCAACAAACCTCCTGGGCAATTCATAGGTTTAATTGCAAATTCTTTTTTTTCATATTCAGTTAAAAAAATATTGTCTTTATATTTTTCCCAGTGACCTGAAATTTGCCAAAGTTTTTTATCTAAAATTGTAGGTGTTTTTACTTCTTCATAATTTAATTTTTTTAATTCTTCACGCATAAATTTAATTAATTCATTATAAATAATTAAACCATTATTATGCCAAAAAACCATTCCAGGCGCAACTTCATTAAATGAAAATAAATCCATTTGTCTTCCTAAAATCCTATGGTCATTTTCTTTTAATTTAGAAGAATCTAATTTAGATTTTGAAATTTCTTTAAGTAATTGTTTAAAATTATATTTATCTTGTATTTCATTTCCTTGAACAATTATTTCTCTGGATAATTCAGATAAAGGATGCCCTTTAACTTTTAATTCAAATGTTTTATAATATCCAAAAGGTGCTTGAACAACTTTAAATTCTTTTTTTAATTTTTTAGCAGTTTCATTTAAAATTTTCATAGCAATTTCAGGACTTCCCAAATTACTTGACAAATGAGCATAAGGATAAAGAACAATGTTTTTTGTTTTTATTTGCTTTGAAATATCTTTAATATTTTTAACAAATTCTGCAACAACCTTCTTAACATCTGAATCAGATTTCTCAACAGCTGTCAAAACAACTAAAGCTTCTTTAATTTCTTTTTCTTGTTTCTCGTCTTCAGAAAGTTCTGCAATACTCTTCAAAGCTTTTTTCAAAGGTTTAAATTTGATATAATCAACATGTAAGTTTAGTGTTTTCATTTTCTCTTTTATTTATTAATAATTGATACTTTTTAAGATTATTGAGTAGTTTTAGGAAAATGATTCAACTTATAATATTCTACAGCCCGCATACTTTTAATTTCCCTAATTGAAATAAATTTATTTCTTAATGAATTAATAATTTCATGATATCTTTTTGTATTCTCAAGTTCTAAATCAAATTCAATATCATATCCTCCAACATGATACAAAACAGCAGTCATTTCATTCAAAGAATAAATTTCTTGCATAATTTTTTCCTTTTCAGAATAATCCCTTAAATTCATTTTCACACCATAATAATCTCTTCCCAAAGCCATTACATTAAGATCTGCTTTGTAACTCAAAATAATCTTATTTTTTTCTAACTTTTTTATTCTCTGATGGACAAGCATACTACTTAAATTTAATTTCTCAGCTACATCAATTAATTTAATTCTTGCATTATGTGAAATAAGTTTTAGAATTTTCAAATCTGTTTCATCAACTTTTACTTCTTTAGTATTAAATTTTATTTTTTCTCGAACTTTTGTTTTTTTATCAATCAAATAAACCCTATCAACCTCGTCATACTTTATCATTTGAGAAATAAGTTTACGAGCAATTATCTTTCTAAATTTTTTTGCAAACTTTTCATAAAATTCATAAAATTCAACATTTGTTTTTGTTAAATAAGTAAAAGCAAAATCCCATTCCCCTTCATTTCTTGCAATTCCCCAAACATTTTCTTCTTTTTTTAAAAAAGAAATTAATTCAGATAAAATCTTTTCATTAACATCAATAAAATTAAACACAAGCCTATTCCAAATAAATCCTAGTTTTGAAAAATCAATCACAGCCCTATATCCAGATAAAATCTTTTTATCTTCTAATTGTTTTATTCTATACCCAATACTATCTTTAGATAATCCAACTTTCTTTGCAATCTGGGAATTTGATTGCCTTGCATTTTTATCTAATTCAAAAAGGATTTTTTTATCTTTTAAATCTAATTTAACCATATTAAGACAATATAAAATAGATTATATAAATCTTTTTATTTTGTGGTAAAATAAGATAAAAGGTTTCTTATATCTAAAATCTGTTATCATTGTATAGGAAATAAAATGAAAATAAGAGAATATCTCAATATAACACAAGAAGAAATTGAATCTAGAAAGCATAATATCTTTATTCCAATTTGTTTAAAAAACAAATATTTTTCAATAAATAATATATTAACCCCAAATGTGGAAAAATATCTAAATTGGGCTTTAGAAAACACAAAAGAAAAAGTACTATTTATTATTCCAGATAAAATACAAGATACAAATTATATTGTAAGAAATTCTAGTAACTCAGAAGAGCAAAATTTAAGGCGTGCATTAAAAGACGGAAAAAGAATAAAAGAAAAACTAGAAGAATTAGTTTTAAGCCATCCTAAAAAAGAACAAAATAAAATTAATATAATTAATTGGGAGGAATATGAAAAAGAAGATTATTTTTGTATGAAAACAACTCACCTCGTGTACAAAGAATTTAAAAATAATAAAGAATTCCAAGATAAAGTTCTTGAAACAAGTAAAACAACTGTAATAGATAGAGAATTCAGTGAAAAAAAACATTGGAGGCTCTGTGATTATATTCTAGACGAATTTTCTTTATGTTATACTGGAATCAAAAATAATAAAGGCTCATACAAACTACTTCTTTACCCTGAATCTGATTCAACAGTTCACTTTCTTACAGAAATACAACAAGGAAAAATTTTTCCAAAATTAAATAAAAAATTACCTCAAGAAAAAGTTTCTTATGTGATTTTAAGATAAAATGTTAGAATATAAAGAATTTGCAAAATACTATGATTTACTCTATTCAGATTTAGAATATGAAAAAAGTTCTAAAAGAATAATTAAATTATTTTCAGAATATAATAAATCTAAAGGAAATAAACTTTTAGATGTTGCTTGTGGTACAGGAACACATATTAGTTATTTAAAATCAGAATTTAATTGCACTGGAATTGATTTAAGTGAACCCATGTTAAAACAAGCAAGAAAAAAATCTCTTGATTGTGAATTTAAAGTTGGGGATATGAAATCCTTTAAATTAAATAAAAAATTTGATGTGGTAACTTGTTTATTTAATTCAATAAATAATCTTGGGGCGGGGAAAGAATTAGAAACAACAATAAATAATTTTTATAATCACTTAAAAAAAGGGGGCCTTCTAATCACAGAATTCTTTCATGAAAAAGAGGATTTTGTAAATAAATTTAATCATTTAAGAACCTACAACGGAGAAAATATTAAAATAGCAAGAATTGGGGAATTTAAATCAAAAAATGATTTTATCCTTGCCAACATACATTATCTAATCTCTGAAAAAGGAAAAAAAATAAAAAAAACAGAAGACGTGCATAAACTTATGATTTTTCCAAAAGAACAAATTCTTTCAACAATGAAAGAAGCAGGATTTCAAACAAAATATTTAAAAAAAGGATTTTATGGAAAAGGTTTATTTCTTGGGATTAAAAATTAACCACAAATTCTCTTAATTCTTATAAACAAATTTATCAATCATCTTTTTAGCTTTTTCTCTTCGCTTTTGATGAACTTTTAAAAAACTATTTATTTTTTCAATTGTATACTTCTTCAACTCTCCACTCAACATCTCCCCTTTTCTATACTTCCTCTCAATCTCCCCCAACTTTTTATCATCTTCCTCAAAAAACATTTTCAAATACTGAAAACTAACATCAACATCTGGATTTCCACCTTTTTTTCTATGTTCTTCTAAAGTTGCTTGTCCTCCTGAAAAAGCATATTTATTTATTTTCTTTTTAACTTCCTGAGCAGAATCACTTAAACCAATAAATGAATTAACAACAGAACTTGACATTTTCCCGCCATTTAAACCAGGCATAAATAAATTATAAGTTGAACTTAATTGAACAAAACCTTTAACTCTTTTTGAAATATCCCTTGCCAATCTCAAATGCGGGTCTTGGTCAATTCCAACAGGAACAACAACAGGACAAACACCTTCAAATTCTTTCAACTGAGGATGCAACATATCAGAAGCCTGTAAAAGAGAAACCAGAATTTTTCCAGGACTAACTTCCCCATAAACTCCTTTAAACTCTGCAAAACTAACATGCTTTGCTAAAATATTCTGCAATCTATAATAAGCATTTGATTTTTTTGCATCTTTACTTCTTTCTGACTGAAAATAAATATCACATTTCTTCAAATCCAAACCAAGAGCAACATAATTAGAAATATATTCTTCCAAAGCAATCTTCCTCGACTCTTCTAAACTCTGCCCCCGAACATTATAAGATTCTAAATCAGCAACAGCAATATAAATTTTAGCCCCCAATTTCTGATAAAAAACAAATTGTTGTGCAACTAACATATGCCCAATATGGAATTTACCAGTCGGCATTAAACCAGTCATCATAACAAATTTCTTTTTATTTTTTATAGCTTCCAAAATTCTCTGAAAATCTCGATGAGCAAAAACAATTCCCCTTCTAAACAAAACATTTTTATTAAAAACATCTGGCAGTTTCTTCAAAGGAGAAATCCCAAACTTTTCAACTAATTTCTTATAATCAATATCTCCTTCAACTTCCCATGGATTAAACACCTGTTTTTTCATAAAAACTTAAAGAAAACCTCATTTTTAAACTTTACAGAATAAAAATGCAATATAAAAATATTTATAAACAAAGATTTATTTAAATATAAAATGAGGAAAATAATATTCACTTTAATTTTAGTAACAATGCTTATTTCTATGGCAAGTGCAGAGATAATAATCAATAATCAACCAAATGAAATTTATAACTTAGGAGATTCTTTTTCAATTCCAGTAACAATAAAAACCCTTACAGAAGTAACAGATATTTTTAATATGGATTTGATTTGTGAAGGGCAAACAATAAATTTTTATAAAAATGGAGTAAGTTTATTGGCAGGTCAAGAGAAAAAAATAGACTCTTCACTAATCTTAGCAAAAAATTTAATTGGCTCTGTTAAAGGAAATTGTAAAATAAAAGCAACACTTGGAGAGAAGTACACTTTAACAAATGAATTTAAAATATCAGACCAAATAATTTTAACACAGGAAATAGAACAAACAGAACTTAACCCAGGAGAAAGTTTTTTAGTAAAGGGAAATGCAGTGAAAGAAAATGGAAAATCTGCTGATGGTTTTATTAAATTAGAAATTATTCTTGCAAATAACTCAGAACCAATTGATTATTTAGAAACAATAAATAATGGTTTTTTCTCAATAAATGTAACACTTCCAACAGACTTGGCAGCTAAAAAATATTTATTAAAATTAAATGCTTATGAAAAAAATTCCAAAGATGAAATAACAAATACTGGAACTGCAAATTCCAATATTCAAGTAAAACAAGTTCCAACAAGTTTAGAGATAGTTTTTGAAGAAAAAGAAATAAGTCCTGGAAAAGAATTATCAGTAAAAGCTATTTTACACGACCAAACAGGAGAGAATATTGACTCAACTGTTAAAATAACAATTAAAGACAATCAAACCCAAATAATAAAACAAGAAGAAAAAAAAACAAATGAATTTTTAAAAATTCCAATGGCATACAATGAAAAACCCTTAACTTGGACAGTAACTATAACTTCTAATGATTTAGAAACAGAATCAAGTTTTATAATCACAGAGAAAAAAGACATAAATACAACTTTAATAAATAGCACATTAACAGTAACTAATGTGGGAAATGTTTTTTACAATGACAGCCTTACATTGGAGATTGGAAATGAAACAAGATTAATAAATATTTCTTTAGATGTAGATGAAACAAAAGAATATGAATTAAACGCACCTGATGGAGAATATGACGTAACAATATTTGAACAAGGAGAAAATAAATCAACACAAAGGGTTTTTTTAACAGGAAAGACTATTGTAATTGAAGAAAAAAATTTAAAATCAAAATTTATTTTCTCATTTGCATGGCTCTTTATAATTTTGGTTTTAGGATTTGTTGCATATATGTTTTTTAAAAAAAATCATAAAAAAACATTTTTTGCATATTTTCCTTTTTTAAAGAAAAAAGAAAAGAAAAAAACAATCAAAGATGAAATACCTTTAAAAAAAGATTCTAACTTAAAAATAAAAAATCCAGCAATAGTTTCTTTAACAATAAAAGGAGACAAACAAAAAGCTACAACAACTTGTTTGTTTGTAAAAGACCTAAAAGGAATAGAGGAAACAAAAGAAAGTTCTACAGAATCATTACAAAAAATAATTGATTTTGCAGAAGAAAATAAAGCATTTGTATATGAAAATCAAGATAATCTTTGTTTTATTTTAGCACCAATTAAAACAAGGACTTTTAAAAATGAAGTAAAAGCTTTAGAAATTTCACGAACAGCAAAAAAGATTTTATTAGAACACAACAAATTATTCAAGCAAAAAATTGAATTTGGTATTTCTATAAATAATGGAACAATAATCGCAAAGAAAGAAAAAGATTCTGCAAAATTTATGAGTATGGGAACATTCATAACAAGTGCAAAAAAAATGGCAGTAATGCAAAGAGAAAAAGTTTTAATTAGTGAAGATGTAAAAAACAGATTAGCTTCAAAAATAAAAGTTGAAAAAGTTAAAGACCAAGAAGGTATTTATCATATTCAAGGAATAAAAAATTATAACAACGAAGAAAATAAAAAATTTATTGATAATTTTGTTAAGAAGTTGGAGAAAGAAAGTTCAAAGAAATAATTCTAGATAACTCTTCACAATTGAATGTTTTATTTCAGGATGTTTTTTTTCTAATTCATTAATAAACTTTCCTACTTTATCATTTTTCTCTTTAATTTCTTTGCCCCTTGTAGGCATTTCTTTAGAAATGTCTCGGGGTACACCAGAGGGTGAAAATTTCAAACCATTTAATTTAGCATAAAGCAAAACTTCTCTATCTAAAAATAAACACAAAGGTTTAATGATTTTATTTTCAAGGGGTTTTAATTTTAACTTAGAAAAATCTCCTTTAAAAATTTCATTAATAATTTTATTTGAAATTAAATCTGTTGTTTCTGGAATTGCAATTTTAGTTGCTTTGCCCCGACATTCCGCAATTTGGGGCCTCGAAGAGGTTCTAGTGCCCTTTGGGTATACACCGAGCGGTGTTGCCCCTAGTTTAACAATTTCAACAGGCATCCTTTTAACAAACATCTTCAACAAATCTTCAAGAACAACATCTCTAAAATCATTTGATTTTTTATAACCAAGAACATCACCTTTCTTAATCATTCCAAACTTCCTAATTGTATAAAGAAATTTTTTTTCAAACCACCTTAGAAACTCTTTTTTTGTTAGTTTTCTTTTATTTGTAAATTCATAAACGTGTTTCATATTGTATATTAAAGAACAATTATGCTTTTAAATTCTATTCATAATGAATTTTTATGGGCGAACCAACAGATATGCTTGTAGTTGTTGCGACAATGTATGAAAATCCACAAGGACTAACTAAAGAAGAACTAGTAAATATTTTTCAAACCAAATTAAATCTAAAAAGAGATTTTATGGGGACGTATCAAGAATTAAAATTTGGACTTTATGGATTTTCAAGTTTATTTAATTTAGAACGTAATAAAAAATATTTAGAAAATAGAAAAAAATACTGGAATAAAGAATACAGATATTCTTCAAAAAGAGAATTAATTTGGACAGAAAAATATTTAAAAGTAATCCATACAAAACATAAAAGCTTAGGAGAAACAATTCTTGAATTTGAAGGATATGATTCCTGTGATTTTAGAGAACCAGAATCACAAAAAAAAGGAGATTATCTTGGAATAGATTATTTTGATAAATTAAAAATAGACAAAAAATATGAAAATTCTGAAAATAGATACTTAATAAAAAAAGTTTTGAGGGAAAATATAGAAAAATATGATAAAGATTGTGTTGCAAAAATATTTCAAAAATTAAAAGTAGAAGTTGTTCAATTT
>CAYVGH010000005.1:0-17268 GCA_964451185.1 Candidatus Woesearchaeota archaeon
GAGAGCCGCAGCCGCCAGCAGGATCAACTGGATTTAAACTTCATTGATTATAATAAAATAATCTCAGCGCATTCTTGAATATAAGATATCAAGAATACTTCACACGACTCCTAACTATTGGCTTATATTAACTCATCTTAATTGACTTTTGTTGAGAATTACAACTAAATAACTGCTTTTATATACATCATACCTTAATCTGGTAATCATGATTTATTAAGGCACTCATTTTATTTCGTTTCCTCATTTGAAAACGAATGAATGAAAATTTTATATTTTCTTTCATTTTAAGTTACCAATATGCGAAATAAAAATCCTTTATAAATGTTTTGGTAATAAAAAATAAGTTTGTCGTCGGTAGTTATGAAATAAGTAACTTACTAAATATTCTTTCTAAATTATCTGTATCAGAGACCTGAACAAATTCATTAATAGGAACAGAATAAAACTTTCCTTTTCCATCTTTTGAATCAAAAGTAAATCCTGCTCTTGCAACATCTGAAGCAGGAATCCAAAACCAAGTTTTATAATGGTATTTTTTATGAGAGATTGCAAACCATGTAGGAATATTAAATGTTCTATGCATTGTTAAATAATTATCTACTTCATTTGCAAATAAAAAAAACTTATCATACTTTTCTGCTTGAGGTTTATCCTTAACATCAACAAAAATTAATCCAAAATTTGGAAGAAGAACCATAAAATCAGGTCTTTTTATTAAATATTTTTTTAACGACGGGGAGAAACTCTCCAATGATTGATCAATATACCAATAAGGAATCCTATTTTTATCTAACCATTCTTTAAACTTTTTTTCAGCAAGATTATCCATACAAATTAAAAAATAATTAAATATAAAAATGTATCTTATTTTAGGATATACATGAAATTAAAAAATTATTTCAAAAAAAGAGACCTAAAAAAACCAGGTGAACCAAAACCAGTTTTAAAAAAATCAAAAACTAAAAATCAAATTTTTGTAATTCACAAACATTATGCTTCGCATCTTCATTATGATTTAAGATTAGAGATAAATGGAGTTTTAAAATCCTGGGCAGTTCCAAAACAACCACCGAGGACAAAATCAATTAAAAGATTAGCAATTCAAGTTGAAGACCATCCTTTAGAATATGCAAAATTTCAAGGAGAAATTCCAGAGGGGATGTATGGTGCAGGAAAAGTAAAAATTTGGGATTCAGGAACTTATGAACTTTTAGAAAAAACAAAAGACAAAATTGAAATTAAATTAAATGGAAAAAAATTAAAAGGAAAATATGTTTTAATAAGGACAAATTATGGTTCTAAACCCAAGAAAAGTTGGTTATTTTTTAAAGTTTAATTTTTATAACGGTTGAGTATAAAAAACGTAGGGATTTATAGCTACTTTCTTGTCTATTTAGTTTAAATTTAATAAAAGCACCCAATTATCTAAAACATTGTCTGCCCTATGTTTTTTATACTTTGTTAGCAGCAGTTTATTTTTCAGCACATTTTTTCATTCTTTTAAGCCAAACATTGTTTATTTGTTCTCCTCCTCCTGTTTCTAATGTGGCTTCTCTTATTAGCATATGCAATTCTATCCTTCTATTTTTCTTTCCAGGTTCAGGAGCTGCAATTGTATAAATACCAAGATTCTTTAAATTTGAAAAATGAGCAGTGTCAGTGATTATTTGTTTTATAGGGTATGCTCTTAAATATGCTAATTGAATGTTATTTATTATTTTGTTTTGATTTTCTTTTTTGGAATTAAAAATAAAGTCTTTATCATTTTCGTGTCCACACTCATTTTCATCTTTATAATTATTTATTATTAGGTAATTTTCCCTTTTCATATGGATAGGGTCACTAATATTGATATTTTCATAGCCTGAATAAGATACATAAGGTAAAATCTTTAAACCATCTGCTACTCCAACGATATTTACTCTCGCAGAATTTTCTTCCCATCCTCGTTCTTTAAACATTTTTGTCATGTTTTTACAAAACTTGTTAATATATGCTTTTAATGTAGGTGGTATATCATATTTAGCGGTATCATAACCTTCTTTAGATATACTTCCTCCACAAATAGCTTTAACATCATTTTCATAATATATTGAAACCCATATATCTTGCCCTTTATTTGTTCGTTTAACATCTAAAGTAAGATTAGTGCATGGAGGTTTATTTTCATTCATTATTTTATCAATTATACCCCAAGCTTTTATTTTTGGAATACTCTCACATTTACATTTTTCTTTATTAAATGGTTTTCCTTTCCTACTACAATATTCTTTTATAATCTCACAAGTATCACATTGATTTGCACATAAAATTTCCCTATACTTTTTCCATTTTTCAACACAATTTTTATCAAATTTTTCTGGCTTTGGCAAACAAGGCAAAATATTTTTTTTGTCTAATTTCTTGCGCCTTCTTTTTACCCTCCAATTTTGTCCCCCAATTAAAATAAAATTTTTTTTAGTTATATAAGCCATTAAATACTTTTCAAATTCTCTTCTATTAATGGAATCTGTTATAAAATTATTTTTCAAATTATTACAAAATTTAATAATTATTGAATCTAAGGATTCACAATCCATTCTATGTTTTATAAGTTCTTTTAAAAATTCTGATTTGGTTTTTTCCTTTTCATAAAAATTATCGTTAATATTTTCAAAGTAAACTTTTAAAGTATCATAAAATCCTTGTGGAAATTTTAGTTCATCAGTCTGCGCCTTCGGTAATTCGCCCACAATTTTTTCTGGAACAGAATTATTGTCAGGGCAAAGAATTATTGGTTTTTGCACATTACAACTACAAGCTATAATTCCCAATAAAAAAATAAATAATGTTTTCATCTTTATAGTATTAATTGTTAAAAAATAATTTTTCATAATGCAAAAATATAAAATTTTTTGAATTTAACGATTTTTTTAAAATTGCTGCTAACATTTATGGCTAAAAAATCGTTTTAATGTTTTTTAGCTATTGTTATATTTTTATTTTGATAACTCTTTATATTTTCTAAAATCAGCATTAGCTTTTTCTAAATATCCAAAATCTTTATAGATTCTTCCCCTCTCCTCATAAAGATATGATTCATTTGGATTCAATTCTATTGCTTTAGTATAATCTTTAATAGCAGAATTAAAATAACCTGATTCAAAAAACTGTGCACCTCTTCCGCAATAATTAAGAACCAAATCATTTAGATAGCTTGAATCCAATTTTACTGCTTTTTCAAGTTCTTTAATACGCAAATTATAATCAACACTAGTCCAAGCCCAGTTATCAATCCACCAACCATTACTAATATTATGACCTTTAATAAAATATGCGTGGGCAATTAATTGTTGTTTGGTTAATTTTTTTGGAATCCCATATTCTTTTATATAATTTTTATCAGGTTTAATTTTATTGATTGTAGTATTTATAGTTTCCCAATTAAAATCCCTTTCATTAATAGAATTATTCGCATTTAGAAAATCATGTCCATCATTTTTACAATCGTATATAATAGCCATATGACCAGGCATGAGCATACAATATAAATTTAATTTATTCTTGTAACTTTCATTTATTGCTTCAAAAATAAAAGAATGATCATCACAATCAAACTTATTACATTCCACTTTAAACCCTAAATCCTTAATTTCCTTAGCTGTTGTTTTTAAGATTTCAATAACTTCTTCTTTAGAATATTCTTGTTTTTTCTCATGACTTTTTTCTACATTTTTGATAATTTTTTCTAATTTATTTATATCATGGAAATTATATTCAGAATTTTTCATAATTTCTTCATAAATAAAATGAGTTGTTGTGGGATATTTTTTTGCTTCAGTCATAACAGAATCTACAAATACAGATTTGTTTTGTTCTTTTTCTTGAGAATATCCAGAAAATAAAGAACTAGCCAAAAGGGCTATTGTTGCCAAATAATTTTTCCAATTAAATTTCATAAAATTCTTAATTGTAGAAGCTTTAAAAAACTTCCTATCTTGTTACCTTTCCAGAATTAAAACACTAAACACCCCTACTAGCACCCTTAAAAAATCTTTTTCCCAATCTTTGTCTTTAATAAAATAAGAATTGTGATGCCATAATAATTTTGTTATATCTTTTGCCATAATTAAAAAGACCCTTAAATCCTTTTTAAGAATTGTTATACTAAAGTTCAAGTCCAAAAAAGTTGGTTATCTTTTAGAATTTAATTTATCTTTTTCTAATATTTGATTAAACAATTTTATATAATTTTTTACTATAGAAAGAGTAGAATTTTTTTTTGCATAGTTCATTGCTTTTTTTATTAAATTTTTATACTTTTCTCTTTTTTTCAATATTTCCATTAAAGCATTTTTTAATTGAGTTAGATTTGAGTAAGTGAGAATTTCTCCATTAAATGTTTCTGTAAAATTTGATTTAAATGCAACAATTGGACAGCCAGAGCCGAGGCACTGGAATATTGTGCTTGGAACAACAACATGATGGGCAGATTCTTGATGATAAAGCAAAACATCAGCTGCATGTAGATAATTATAAAGTTGTTTTAAGCTAAGAGCTTTTTGTCTTATTTCTATAGGCATTCCTAATTTTTTTAATTTTTCAAATTCTTTAATTGTTGAAGGTTCTTTTGCAACAACAAGAATAAGTAAAGGAAAATCAAGTGAAGCTATTGTTGGAATTGTTGATAGTGCTCTTTTAGCTCCTGCTCCAAAAAGGAACACAATTTTTTTATTTAAGGGCAATCCTAAATATTTCCTTGCTAATTTTTTATTTCCCTTGAGAATAGGATGACAAGGATAAGGTATTATATGTATTTTTTTAGAAGGGTAATATTTTTTTAAAAAAGCTTTGTATTTTTTATTAAAACATACAACTGCATCCCAATTAAACTTCCAAAATTCTGGGTCAGAAGAAGGTTTTCCATCATGAATTATATTTATTGTTTTTGCTTTTGATTTTATTTTTGGAAAAATTTTTTTGAGTTGGGTTTTTGGCAACATTCCTAAATCCTCAGCAACAAAAATATTATAATCAGATGTTAAAAAAGGTTTTTCATTTAAAGTAGGTTTTTTAAAATTAGAAAGTGTGAAACATCTTTTCACATAAGATTCATCTTTTGCTGTATGAATTGTTCCATGAAAAGAATAAGGAAATGATGAAAAAATAGTTAGTTTGTGTTTTTTTGCTAATTCTCTTCCAATTTCTTCTGAATGCAGAGCAGCACCAGAATCAGAATTCCAGCTACCCATTATAGCAATTTTGATTTTTTTCATTTTTAGGATTTTTTTATTAAAGATAAAACTTCTTTTATAGGTATTGTAGCAACATTTATTACACTATCTGCCCCTCCATAATAAACAAAAAGTTTATTTTTAATTATAATCGCACCACATGTGAATACAACATTTTTTACTAAACCATATTTCTCATAATTTTTTTTAGGGATAAGTATTGGTTTGGGAGATCTATATAAAATTTTTTCTGGATTATTTAAGTCACTAAAAAATATCCCCAATGTATAGACTCTTTTACCACTTGTTTTATCTACTCTATGAGCATGATAAATATTCAGCCAACCATATTTAGTTTTAATTGGAGGTGTTCCAGTGCCAATTTTTCCTTCTCTGGCGTCATCCCACATTTTTGGTCTTGGAGTTAAGATTAATTCATCTTTATCTGTTGGCCAAGGGCATTTTATTTTATCAGAATAGGCAACAAATATATTTGGAGGAGTTCTATGGTAAATTGCATAAAAACTTTTTCTATTTTTTTTAATTTTTTCTGGAAAGATAGTAGCTCCTCTATCATCAATATCTGGAAAAAGGATGCCATGTCTTTTCCATGCTTTCCAATTATATGCTATAAAATCTTTAGTACTAATAGAAGCTAGTGCTCCATGAGACACATCACTATCAGCTGCATAAGACAAAAAAATTTTATTGTTAATCTGTGTTAATCTCGGGTCTGCACAACCACCTCTAAACTTTTTATTTTCTTTGAATATTTTTTGTTTTGGAAGTTCATATTTTGTTTCGGGTTTAAATATTGGTTTTGATAATCTTTTGTCAATATGATAACCATCATTACTCACAGCAAGCCCAATCCTAGAAATTCCATCTTTCCCAACAGCTCTATAAACAATATAAACTTTATTTTTAATATACAAGACTCCACAATTAAATACTCCTTTAGATTCCCATTTGTTGTTTTTAATAGGTTTAAGTATTGGGTTTTGCCCATATCTTTTAAGATTCATATGATCTAAATATCTCTTAAAAAGGTTTAAAAGTCTTCTTATTTGTTTTTATTAATAGTGAAAGTTTAAATACCCTTTTTTTAATTTTTTCTTATTTTTGTTCATATTTTACATTCACTTAATAAGTAATCTAATAATTTGCTTAATGAAGTAGTTGCAACACCTATTACTTTATCTGCTGCTCCGTAATAAATAAAAAGTTTATCTTCAATAACAACAAGACCTTCTGGAAAAACCACATTTGGTGTATCTCCTTCTTTTTCCCAGTTTTCTTTTGGTTCAAAGATAGGTTGAGTTGTTCTTGCAATTATTTTTTCAGGATTTTTTAAATCAAGTAACACTGCGCCAACTCTATAAATTCCTTTTGTATCTTTTCCATGATAAATTAAAAGCCAACCAGCTTCTGTTTTTATTGGGGGTGGTCCAGCTCCGATTTTTGTTTCTTCCCAATTTTCTTCAGGTTTCATTAATAAATTATGACCATGCCAGTTTTTCAAATTTCTAGAGTAAGCTATCCACATTGCTGGAACCATTGTTCCGTATTGTTTGCCTATCCAATTATAAGGTCTATGAATTAATACAAATCTGTTGTTAATTTTTTCAGGAAAAAGCACCACATCTCTTTCATCAGATCCTTCTGGAGTAAGAATGCCATGTCTGTACCATTTTTTGAAATCTTTAGTTGAAGCAAGTGCTGTTCTTGGTATTTGTTTTAACATTCCAATTCCAGGTTTTGGTCTATTATTGGGTGCAACTCCCAATGCTACATAAGTCATAAAAATTTTGTTTTTTATTTTAATTAGTCTGGGATCTTCAATTGCACCTTTTTCATAACCTCTCCTCGGGAAAAAAATTGGTCGTTTTGAAACCCTTTTGAAATTAAAACCATCTTCGCTTATAGCGTAACCTAATCTTGAAATGTAATTTTCATGTTCTCCTATTGCTCTGTAAAGCAAATGCACTTTGCCTTGATGATAAATTGCAGCAGGATTAAAGACAGCTTCTTTTTCCCATTTTGAATTTCGTTTTGGTTTGAGAATGGGATTTTTTTTATATCTTTTGAATATTATTCTTCTTTTTTTAATTGATTCCATTTGGATTTGTTTTTAATTTGAATGAATATAAAATCTTTGTTTTTGCTTTATGCGAAACATATCCTTGTGAGCATAATACAAAAATTTCCTATTTTTTATTTCATTATAATAAATGAATTATTCATTGTATATATATTTTTCTCTTAATTGTTTTTTGTAAAAGAATTAATTAAACACCAAACTTTGCACCTTTAGAAAACCTTTTAATCTTCCTTCTTGCTTTCTCGTTCTCTTCCATAGTCCACCAATCTAAATCAGGAACTTTTGAAGTATCCATTTTTTTTGTTTTCATATATCTTGTACAAAGCAAATAAAAAATTAATCCTAAACTTCTTGGGCTTTTGTTGTTTCCAATTATTACTTGATTAGCATCCTGTGAAAAATTATTTGTGTCTGAAATCATTAAAATTTTTTTATGAACTTTCAATGTATCTTTTAAAGCATTTCTATCTAACCAGGAATCAATAACAATTGTTAATTTATTTTCAAAAAAGTCTGGCAAATTAGTGTTGGTTAATATTCCTGCTGGATATTTTTTCGTAAAAACTCTTATTCCTGTTAGCTCTCCAAATTTTTCAGCAGTTCTCCATCCAGATTCTCTTTTGCAGACAAGAATTATGTCTTTAGGTTCAAATTTAGATAAATATTCAATTCCTTGTTTTAATTTTTCATCAATTGTATCTGTATTAAAAATAGCTAATCCATCTGCTCGTCTTCTATAGACAAAAGGTTTCATTTTTGGTGTTACAACTTTAGTTCCCAAATAAATTCCTGCTTTAACATATTCCTCTAAAGGAATAAGCATATCTCCTTTTTTCTTAATTTTAACTTGCTCTTTTAATTCTTCTGTCTTGGGAGCTTTTTTTTCTAATTGTTTTTTTAATTTTTTAGCTTTTTTTAAAAGATCTTTTTTCTTTTGTTCCATTGTTTTCTCAGTTGATTCCTTTTCAGCAACTTTTGTTAATTCTTTTTCAGGAACTTTTTCATTTTCAGTTATTTTAATTTTATTTTTTATCATAAGAGTTCAGAGAAAAAATAGTTTTTAAAGGTTTTCTATAAATCAGGAAAAAATATAATTATTTTCTAATTTTTTTGTAATTAAGATATTCTAAATTTAGAACTTTTTTCTTGTGTTTCTTTAATTAATTTTTTTATTTCAAACTCTTTTTAATCTCAATCAATCTATTTAACTTTACCAACCTTTCTTTTCCTGTAATTCCACATTTAAAAAAATCAGCTTGAAATCCAAAAGCTAAATCTGCTAAAATACTTTCTTCTGTCTCGCCGCTTCTATGAGAAAATACAATTTTGATATTATTTTCTTTTGCAATTTCACAAACTTTTTTAACTTCAATTAAAGAGCCACATTGGTTTGGTTTAACAATTAAAGAGTTTATGCTTTTCATTTCAATTGCTTTTTTTAGTCTCTTAGAATTTGTAACAGTTAAATCATCACCAACAATTAAAGATTTAGAATATTTTTTTAATAATTTTGCAAAATTTTCAAAATCTTCTTCTTCAAAAGGATCTTCAATATAAAATAAATTGAAATTTTTAATTAAATTATTTAAATAATTTAATTGTTCTTCTGAAGTTCTTTTTAATAAAGGATTTTCATAATAATATTTTTTTCTTTTATAAAATCCAGAAGCAGCTACATCTAATCCAAGAGGCAGTTTTGTTTTTCTTAGAACATCTAATATTTCTTTTTCATTTAAAGAGACCATCCACGCATTTTCATCATTTTTTTGGTTCTTAAAATTTTTATCAGTATCTTCAAGAAACATTTCAACTTGTTTTTTTGTTTTTTGATTTATTTCTAAAGATTTTTTTACTGATTTTTCTTTAGGTATTAATAAAAATTCTTGGAAATCCGGTCTTTTTCCTTCAACTACTTTTGAATGTTTTCCTCCACCAATGCAATTTCCAACTAATCTTGGAAAAGATTTAGGCTTGTTAGCTTTAGCTAAGGGGTTATGAAGGGAATCAATAATTAATTTCCAAACTTCTTTTTTTTGCTCCTTGGCAATTGCTTTTAAAATAGCAGACTCAAAAGCAAATAAAGTATTTGCTCCAATTTGTCTGTCAACAATATCCTCAATTCTTTTTAAATCGTCATAATTTTCTAAAATTTCTTCTGAAAAATAATTACTAAATTTCTTAATCATTTTTATATCTTCTTCAAGACTTTTTTTATAAGGTTTTGCTTCATATTTGCCAACAGATTTTCCACTAGGAGACGAAGCTGAAAAATTTCCAATATTTGTTTTAATAGAAATTTGAATTGTTTTCTCTTTTCTAGAATCTAAAATTGATTTTGCACCAACACTTTTTATTATCATATATTAAAAAACAAGTTTTAGTTTATAAAATTTTGTATGATTATTTATATTAAGAATTTATTCTTGCTAAGAAATTCAATTGTTTTCTTCTCGTTCTTCTTCAGGATTAGCTAATTCCATTATTTCACCTGCATTTGCAATTTCCTCTTCTTCTTTAATTTCTGCTTCTTCTTTGTTTTTATCACTTATTTTTGTTTTTTTACTTTCTTTTAATTCTTCTTTTAACTTAGGAAATGGTTTTTGTATAGAAATTGGAAGAATTCCTGAATTTAGTTCAACTTCTGCAATTTTTAAGGCATCAAAATTTATTTCTTCTAAATCTTGTTCTTTTATTTTGATAAGTAATGGAGCATTCATTGCAACTTGAAGAGCCCGTGCTCCAAGAATTCTTGCTTTTTCATATTTAGTGAAATTTTCCATCATTTTATTTTAAAAATTTTCCTATTTTTTCTGAAAGTTCTTTTTCAACTTTTTCATTTGAATCTAATAATGAATATAATTCTTCAATACTTAAACTTTCAGATTCTCCTTTTTGCATAGAATGAATTATTCCGCCCGAACTTCCGATTGTGACTCTTGTTTTGCTAATATCTTCTTCTTCTCTTGTTGGATCTACAATAAACTTGTCTCCAATTTTGTGGAAAGTTTTTGGAAATAAAGGCATATCAGTTAATGGAAGTTTTTTATCTGTTAATTTTCCAAAGTAAACTTTGTCTTCTTCTAAATTATATTCGGGAATTCTTGCAGATTTTAAAGCAGTAATTGCTCCTATTGCAGCAGCGTCAAGTAAGTTACCATCATCATTTATTGAATAAACATCTACAAAAACAGTCCAAACTTTTTCTCCTTCTTTTATGCATAAACTTTTTGTATCAATAAATTTGCTTTCTCTAATTAATCTATCAGTAAGTCTTCCTAATTCTATTGCTGGGAATCTTGGAGGACCATTCTCAAATCGAGGAGAACTTAAAGGAAGAAGTTCTGCAGTTACCATCATATTTCCTTCATTTGGAGAATCAGGGTAGGGTTCTCCTATTTTCATTTTTATTCCCACCAAAACTTCTGTCTTTCCAATTTTTACTCTTGCACTTCCTTCTGCATTTTCTGAAACTCCTGTCTCAATAGAAATTTCTCTAAATTCTAAAGGTTTTCTTCCGTCAAATCTTTTATCTTCTTTTAAATATTCTTTAATTCTTTCCCCTGTTATTCTTGGTGTTATTTGTGGTTTTTCCATTTTAATTAAATGCCTCTTTTAATGCTTTTTTTTGAAGTTCATAAATTTTTTTACTAGCTTTTTTTGCAAGTTCAATCACTTCTTTTAATTGTTCTACTGAAATTTTTCCGTCTAATTGAAGGTGTGTAATTTTTCCATCTCCTGTAAAAGTAATTGGAATATCTGTTGCACCTTCTCCTTTATCAAAATCACAATCTTCATAATGATCAACATCTACAACTAATTGTTTATCTAATTTTCCAACTGAAATACTTGAAACGATATCTTTCATTGGAATTCCTGCATGAGCCAAAGCCATTGCAGCTGCATTTATTCCAGCACATCTTGTTGATGCACTTGCTTGTAGAATATTAATATAAACATCAATTACTTGGTTAGGAAATTTATCAATTAAGAGTACAGGTTCTAATGCCCATTCTGTTATTTTACTTATTTCAGTGCTTCTTCTTGATGGTCCTGGACGAATTCTATCTTCAACAGAAAAACTCAACATATTATAAGTGCATCTTAAAGTTCCTTTTTCAGGATTTTGTAAATGTAAAGGATGCATTTTTCTTGGTCCATAAACAGCTGCGATTGCAATTGTTTTTCCGAATTGAAACATTGCGCTTCCATCAGCATTTGGCACAATTCCAACTTTTGCTTTCATTTCTCTAATTTCATCAAATTTTCTTCCGTCATCTCTTGTAAATGTTTCTGTCATTTTAGTTTTTTTCTCCTATTTTATTTAATTTATTTTCAAACCATTTTTCAACTTCTTGAGTTAATCCAGATAAATATGATTTTTCTGCAACAAATAATATTGCTTTTTTTGCATATAATTCCTCTTCTATTTTGTCTCCTTCAATACAAATTAATCCATTTTGTCCAACAGTAATATTACATTTTGTTTTATCTTTTATTAATTTAATCATGCTTCCTTCTTTTCCAATTATTCTTGGAACTTTATTTGGATTTACTTTTATAATAATTCCTTTTTCTATTTTTCCTAACCCTTGAGATTTTATACTTAAATCAATTCCTCGTTTATTTATTCCCCAAATTTTTGCAATAATCGTATCTCCTATGTCCATAACTTCATCTAAACTATCTTTGTTTACATATCTTGGAACTTCCATTAAAGATAAAAAAGCATTTTCTGCATAATTAATATTAATTCTCCATCCATTAAAAGTAATGTCTTCAACTTTTCCGACTACAACATTTCCTCTTCTTGGTTGATAATTTCCAGATAAAGGAATAACTCTAACAAGTTTGTTTGATTCTTCTGCTAAACCATATTTTAAAGCATAAATTCCTTTTTCTCTTTTTTCTGTTCCTTCCCCTGGCAAGAAATCATTTCCTTCTGCAATCATTTCTCCTGGTATTACTATTTTTCGTGTCATTTTTGTTTTATTTTCTTTGTTCAAATCATTATTTGATTTGAATTAATAAGCTCAATCTTTGAGCTCTTCTGTAATCGCACTTCCATGCGTTATTGAATTTAATTTATCATAAAAGTCCATGATTATTCCTGCAGGAACATTTACCATGACTTCTAAATCTCCATTGTCTAACCATTTTTCTGAATCTTTGTATTGAGCAAAAATTCCATAAGCTTTTCCTGTATAGATAGCAGGGACAATTATTTTGACTTTTTTCATCTCAAGTCTTATTGGAATAACTTTGCTTATTTCTTGAAGAATATCTTTAATTTGGTTTTCAATTGGAATATTCTTTATATTTATATGTGCTTGTTCAAGAGCGTTTTTAATTCTTTCGCTTGAGTGAGGATTTCCTGTCTGGGGATTAATTGAATTTGTAGCTAAAAAATCAACAACTTGTTTGAATTTCTTTTCTTGTTCAGCACTCCTTTGTTCTTGAGTAACTAAAATTTCACCTTGCTTTACAATTTTTTTAACAACTTCATTAATGTCTGAAGTTCCAAAAGCCTCTTCTAAATCAGAACTAGAAATAGATTCTCCTTTTTTCGCATCTTTGAAAATTCTATCTCCTTCAGCTTCAATAAAATCAGTTTCTCCTTTTTTAAATTTTAAAGCATTTTCCATATCTACTAAAATCTCAAAATGTTTTCCTGATTTTGTTATTCTTGCTGTTGTTTGAACCATTATATTAGCCTCCATGCTAAATAAAATGGTTTAATGAAAATTTTTAATTTACTTTGTGTCATTTTAATTCTTTAATTTCTTTACCTTCTAATCTTTTTATTTTTTTATCATCAGCAGAAATATAAGCAAGCTCAAATTTATTTATATCAAAATTATTTCCTTTAATTTTTTTAAAAATATCTACAGCTAATTTAATTCCTTCCTTAATCTTCAAACTTTGTTTGTATTTTTCTCTTAACAATTCTTTAATTTTTTCATCATCTTCACCAATAGCATTTGCATGATATGAAAAATAATTTCCAGTAATATCACTTGTAAATAATTCTGATTTTTTATTATTAATTCCAGCTGTCATTAAAGAAATTCCAAAAGGTCTTGCCCCACCATATTGGGTAAATTGTTGTTTTATGTTTGCAATTTCTTTTACAATTAATTCTGTTTCAATTGGAGAATCATAAGTTATTCTGTGCTGTTGAGCTAAAACCTGTGCCTTTTCAATTAAAATTCTTGCATCTGAAACAATTCCTGCAACACTTGAAATTATGTGGGAATCAATTTCATAAATTTTATTTGCAGATTCTTTAACAATTAACTTATCTTCAACTCTTTTGTCAGCTAATATAAAAATTCCATCTACACAAACCATTCCAATGCTCGCACTTCCAAGTCTGATTGTTTTTTCAGCATATTCAACCTGGAGCAAATGCCCATCAGGAGAGAACATTGTTGCTGTTCTATCATAACCCATTGCTTGGTGTTGCATATCCATATCCATTTTAATTTTAGAGAATTTTATAATCTTTATTCCTATTTATTTATCTCTTAAATTTAGAAAATATTTTGATTTATAAGTTTTTCGGGTAAGTTCTGTTACTTTTTTAAAGTAGTTAATAACCAAAACATTTATAAACCTATTTTTCATAAAAATAATATGATAAACATATTCAAACCAAAAGTAGGAATAAAAGTTGTTCCAGCATATTTTGAAATCACAAAACAAAATAAAGAAGGAGAAGAAATCAAATATAATTTAATGTATAAATTGTCCGATCCAATGAATGTAGAACAAACTGCTGAACACTATGAAAATGCAAAAAAAGAAGGAAATCCTTTACCCTTAACTTCAATTCAAACTCTTGAGCTTTTAGAAGATATTGGAAATTCCAGAAACAATCAATTAAAAAATCATGTTTATAATCTTTTAAGAAATAATTGGATTGCAACAACTTCTGTTGTAGAATATAATCCAAAAGGACAAGAAGATAAAGCAATTCATAATTATAAAACATCTGATGAATTATCTGAATATGGAAATCTTATTGGAGGAGATGACTTGATAAAAAATATTGATAATTTAAATGTACTAGAATTACTTGTTGGAACAAAAGATATTAAGAGATTAAATAAAATTTCAAATTCAACAAATAATACTCCAATGTATTTTTGGAGATTAAATTCAAAACCAGATAAAAGTATTCAAAGTAGGGTTAGGTTCTTTGCGATTTCCGACGGGCTTAGTCTCGTTGCGATTAGGGATTTGTCTAGTGAGTTTCCTGCTTTCCTGGTAGAGCAGATTAAATAAGCTTGTTGTAGGGCTCGCTTGCATTGATCGCAAAGCAACGAAAATTTTTTAAATGATTTTTTCTTTAATATTTTGCCCAGAAAGATTTTCTTGCCTGAGCAACAAGAAGTCAGATGGACTACACGTCAATCAACTAGCGCATTATTAAGGTTTATTTTAAGCTATAAAATTCAACAACAACAATTAGTAGCATTTTAAATGTGAAAATCTGAAGTTGTGGTGCTTTCTTTTATGTTTTTTGCTTTGCAAAAAATGTTTTGAATAGGAGATCATCATTAGATGAAGATTAATTGGCTATAAAAGTAGGGTTAGGTTCAATGCAAATTCCGACAGGCTTAATCTCAATGCGAATAGGGATTTGTCTAATGAGTATCCTGCTTTCCTAATAGTTTATCTGGGTATTTGCTCTAAGAGTTTAAAAATTAGCATGTTTTATTTTCCCAATCCCTTAATTGTCCCACTAACTTTCTCAACACTTATTTTATCAGGCCAGACAACTAAACTAGCTCTTACCAAATCCAGCATTTTTCTATTAACACAAATCACAACAAAATCCCTTCCAGATTTAATAAAACTCAAAGAAACTTTTGACATTCCCAAAACTCCAATAAAATCTTTAATTGCTTTTGGAATGTTTACCTTTAAATTCTGTCCTCTAACTAAAAGGTATCTTTTTCTTTCCCGAGCAGAAGGTTTTAGGGGTTTCATAATATTAAATAAATAGTATAATTTAAAAAACCTTTTAATTTATAAACTTTAAAGAGGTTTAGAATAAATAATGGAAATTTGTACAATTGGAGGATTTGAAGAAGTAGGAAAAAACATGACAGCTGTAAAAGTTGGTGAAGATGTGATTATTTTTGATGCTGGAATTTATCTTCCTCCTTTAATAGAATTGCAAGAGCAAGAACAACAAATTAAATATACAGAAAAAATGTTAAGAAGAATAAAAGCAATTCCAGATGATTTAATTCTTGATAAATTAGGTTGGAGAGATAAAGTTAAGGCAATAGTTATTGGACACGCGCATTTAGATCATGTAGGAGGATTACCTTATTTAGCGCATAGATATCCACAAGCAGAAATTTTTGCAACAGGATTTACAATGCAAGTTTTAAATTCAATTTTAGAAGATGAAAAAATTTATTTAAAAAATAAGAAAAGAGTTATAAAAGAAAATGAAAAATTAAAACTAAAAGGTACAAGTGGGGACATAGATTTAGAATTTATTCACACAACTCATTCAACACTGCAATGTGTTTTTGTGGCTTGGCATACAATAGAAGGAACTTTTTTTTATGCTCTTGATTTTAAGTTTGATAAACATCCAACAATTGGAGAACCTCCAAATTACAGAAGATTAAAAGAATTAGGAAAAAAAGGAGTTAAGTGCTTGGTTGTTGATTCACTTTATTCAGACACAGACCGGAGAACAGCAAGTGAAAGAATTGCAAGAAATCTTTTAGAAGATGCACTTTCAACAATTAGAGATAAAAATTCAGCTTTATTTATAACAACTTTTTCTTCACATATTGCAAGATTAAAAAGTATTGTTGAATTTGGAAAGAAAACAAAAAGACAGATAATTTTTATGGGAAGAAGTTTAAATAAATATGTAAACGCGGCTAATAAAATTAAACAATGTCCTTTTTATAATCAAATTAAATTAATAAAATACCGAAGACACATAAATGCTGTCTTATCAAAAATAGATAAAGATAGGGGAAAATATTTAATTGTTTGTACAGGTCATCAAGGAGAAAAAGGTGCAATTTTAGATAGAATTACTCAAGGTGAAACTCCTTTTAAATTTAGTTCAGGAGATAATGTAATTTTCTCTTCATCAATTATTCCTGCTACTCCAAATATTAATGCTCGTGCAAAATTAGATAAAAAATTAAGAAAAAAAGGAGTTCGATTGCAAACAGATATTCATGTAAGTGGGCATGGTGGACGTGAAGATTTAAGAGATTTAATTGAAATTTTAAAACCAAAAAATATAATTCCAGCACATGGTTCATTAGAGCAGGAAGTTCCAATGGTTGATTTGGCAAAAGAACTTGGATATAAATTTCAAGACAATGTTTATTTATCTTCAAATGGTAAGGTTGTGAAAGTATAATGTAGTAATTCTGGAAAAGTAACAAGGGAAAAGTTTATAAAGATTAATTGGGTGGGAGAGTTATGGAAAATAAAAAAATTATACAAATGGAAGGAATATTAGAACAAATAGTTCATAGATATCATGATGATAAATTTCAAAATACATTTATTTCAATTAGACAAGAACACAATCAAGGACAGAAGGGTGGCACATTTTATGGATTTATTCCAGAGACAATTCTTGGGGAAAAAATCAATTTAGACAATGAATACAATAAAAATTCTCACGAATTAAAACAAAAACTTAGGTATTGGAAAAATGGTTTTTATATTATAGAAACTTACAAATCAAATCTTGCAGAAAATGAAGATTTTGAATAATTGTAAAAAACCACCCACCTCAAATAATTCTCCCACCCCACAATTTTTAAACCAATTCTCCCTTAATTTATAATGGTAAATCAAGAAATTTTGGGTGGATTGAAATCAAAAATTTTTAAAGATTATTCTTGAAACGAAAGTTTTATAAATATGTAAGTACATGTAAGAACAATGGGAAAAGAC
>CAYVGH010000006.1:0-13786 GCA_964451185.1 Candidatus Woesearchaeota archaeon
ACTGCTTTAGAGAAATCGCAGTAGAAATCGGTTTTCAAAAATATAGTTAAAATGGAGAAACAAAAATAAAATGTCACAAGATATAGTTGCTGATGCATTGAATATGATAAAAAATGCAAAAAAAGCTGGAAAAAAAACGATTAAAATAAATAAAATTTCAAATTTATTTATTGAAATTTTGAAAATTATGAAAGAAGAAAAAGCAATTAATCGATATAAAATTGATAAGCAAACAAAATCTGTTCAAGTAACGATTAGTGATTTGTTTGAATGTAAAGCAATTAAACCAAGATTTACAGTAAAACTAAAAGACATTGAAAAATATAAAAGAAGATATCTTGCTTCAAGAAATTTAGGTGTGTTATTAATTTCAACAAATAAAGGTCTTCTTACTCATAAAGAAGCTGAAAATGAAAAAATTGGAGGATGCTTAATTGCATATTTTTATTAAAAATGAAAAAAGAAATATCTCAAGAAATTGAAATTCCAGAAGGAATAAAAGCAAGATTAGAAGGAACTAAATTAATTGTAGAAGGTCTAGAAGGAGAAAACTCTCGGGAATTTGGTCTAGGAAAAATTAATTTTAAAATAGAAAATAACAAAATAATTTTAAGTTATTCAAAGGCAACAAAAAAAGAAAAGAAAATAATTAACACAACTGCAGCACATATTAAAAATATGCTCCAAGGAATTCAAAAAAAAATTGAATATAAAGCAAAAATATGTTCAAGTCATTTTCCTATGAAAGTTATAATTGAAAAAGAGAAAGTAATTATTAAAAATTTTTTAGGAGAAAAAATTCCAAGAGAAGTAAAAATACCTTTGGGTGCAGAATTAGAAATTGAAAAAGATATTATTACAATTAAATCTGTTGATAAAGAGATTGCAGGTCAGGCTACAGCAAATTTAGAAAAAGCTACACAAATAAAAAAAAGAGATAAAAGGGTTTTTCAAGATGGAATTTATATAATAAATAAAGCAGGGAAAGAAATATAATGGTTGAATTTTTAAGAAGAACTTGGAGCAGATATTCAAAATTAGGGAAAAGAAGAAAGAAAAAACAGGTTTGGAGAAAACCAACTGGACGGGATAACAAAATGAGAGAAAAAAGAAAAGGATATCCTGTAGTTGTGCAAATAGGATATAAAACAAAAAAAAATTTAAGAAATCTTTTAAAAAATAAAAAACCTTTAATAATTTATAATATAAAAGATTTGGAAAAAATTAAAAATAATGAAATTGGAATTATTGCAAAAATTGGTAAAAAGAAAAAAATTCAAATTGCAAATAAAGCAAAAGAATTAGGAATTAAGCTTTATAATTTAAATCCTGAAAAATTTTTAAAATTAAATTCTGAAAAAAAACACTTAACAGAAAGTGCTGTTAAATCTAAATAAAATGAATCTAAAAAATAAAAAACAATTAGCAATAAGAACATTAAAAATAGGAAAAGAAAGAATTATTTTTTTAGAATCTAGAAAAGATGAAATTAAAGAAGCAATTACCAAACAGGATATTCGAGATTTAATAACAAATGGTGCAATAATTATTAAAGAAATTAAAGGAAGAAGAAAAATTCAAAAAAGAAAAAGACAAAGAAATTCAGGGAGTATTAAGAAAAAAGTTAATAAAAGAAAACAAGAATATGTAAAAATAACAAGAAAATTAAGAGCATATGGTAAAGAGATGTTAAATCAGGAGAAAATAAGTAAAGAAGAATTAAAAGATATAAGGAAAAAAATAAAAAACAGATATTTTAAAAGCCAAGCAAATTTAAAAAATTATATTGGAGTATTAAAAAAATGAAAGTTCAGAAAAGAAGAAAAAGAGAACATAAAACAGACTACGGGAAAAGATTCAAGTTATTAAAAAGTGGAAAACCCAGAATTGTTTTTAGAAAAACAAACAAATATATAATTGCACAATATACTATAAGTAAAGAAGCAGAAGATAAAATAATTTTAGGAATTAATTCAAAAGACTTGCTCAATTATGGGTGGCCAGAAACAGCAAAGTCTAGTTTAAAATCAATTACAGCTTCATATTTAACAGGATGTTTAATTTGTAAAAAAATTATTGAAAAAAAATTGAAAACACCAATTATGGATTTTGGAATGATTAGAGTTTTGCACAAATCAAAAGTTTATGCTTTTCTTAAAGGATTAATAGATTCTGGGATTAAAATAAATTGTAATGAAAAATTTTTTCCAGATGAATCAAAAATTAAAGGGGAAAATCTTAAACATAAAATTGATTTCAATAAAATCAAAAATAATATAAACAATGGAAAATAAAAAAGAAATAAAAGACGAATATGCTGAAAAACCAGAAGAAGTTCTTGATAGAAAAGATTTAGAAGAACTTAAAAAGATTTCAGAGAAATCTCAATCAACTACTAAGAATAAAAACAGACGAAGAGAGCCTACAAGAGAAGAAATAATTGAAAATTGGGAACCTAAAACAGAATTAGGGGAAGATGTTAAAAATGGTAAAATAAAAAATATAGATGATATTTTAAATGAAAATAAAAAAATTTTAGAACCAGAAATTGTGGATGCTTTATTAAATGTTAAAACAGATTTAATTTTTATTGGACAAGCAAAAGGAAAATTTGGAGGTGGAAAAAGAAGAGTTTGGAGACAGACTCAAAGAAAAACAAAAGAAGGAAATGTCCCCAAATTTTCAGCAATGGCTATTGCAGGGGATAAAAATGGGCATATTGGGGTAGGAGAAGGAAATTCTACAGAAACCTTGCCTGCAAGAGATAAAGCAATAAGAAAAGCCAAATTAAATATTTTTAAAGTTGTTAGAACATGCTCTGCATTTGATTGTGCTTGCTCTGAACCACATAGTATTCCATTTACAATTAAAGGAAAATCAGGGAGTGTAAAAATAAAATTAATTCCAGCTGCTCAAGGAACAGGATTAGTTGTAGCAGATGAATTAAAAAAAGTTTTAAACCTTGTAGGAATTAAAGATGTTTATAGCAGAACTTCTGGAAAAGTAAAGACAACATTTAACCTAGTTAAAGCTTGCATAAAAGCGTTAGAGAAAACAAATAGGGGAGAGAAAAAATGATTTGTGTAATAAGAATTAAGGGTCAAGTAGGAATAAGAAAAAAAGTAAAAGAAACATTAAACAGATTAAGACTTAGGAAAAAATATAGTTGTGTTGTAATTGAAAAACCAAATAATTCTCAATTAGGAATGATAAAAAGTGTAAGAGATTTTGTTGCTTTTGGTGAGATAAATAAAGAAACTTATAAAAAATTAATTGAAAAGCGGGCTGGAAAAATTAAAAACTTTTTTAGATTACATCCTCCAATAAAAGGAATTGATTCAAAGAAACACTTTGGGGTTAAAAAAGGTGTTTTAGGGAATAATAAAGAGGCAATTAATAAATTAATAGAGAGGATGTTATAAAATGAAAACACACAAGCGTAAAAAATCATCAAGATATCATGGAAGGAATATGGGTACTTGTGGAACTGGTGCAAGAAAAAAGAGTCAGGGCTCAGGACATAGAGGAGGAAAAGGAATGGCAGGGAGCGGAAAAAGAGCAGACCAGAAAAAAACCTTAATTACAAAACTTTATGGGCATGGATATTTTGGAAAGCAAGGAATTACTTCAAGAGGAACAAAAAGAGATAAATTAGATAGAATAAATGTTGGAGAAATTCAAAATAAATATAAACCTGGAGAGATTAATTTAAAAAGTTATAAAATTCTTGGAAAAGGAGAATTAAAAGACAAGTTCATTATAACTTGTTTAGGAGCATCAAAATCTGCAATAGAAAAAGTAAAAAAAGCGGGTGGAGAAATTATTGCAAAAGAAATTAAGAAAATTAAAACTCCTTTAGTTATTAATCCAAAACATGAAAAGAAGAAAGAGAAGAAGTAATTAAATTTTTTCTTTTTTTAAATCTTTTTCTAATTGTTTGTATTCATTAACATAAAGTTCTATTGTGGGTTTAATGTTTTGGTTATTTTCATATTCTTGCAAGGTATAATAATATTCTAATTGATTTTTGAGATTAATATTTATTGGAGGAAGAGTATGTTTTATCAAAATATTATTTAATAAAATTCTTCCAACTCTTCCGTTTCCATCTACAAATGGATGAATATTTTCAAATTGATTATGAACAACTGCTCCGAGAATTAATCCCGGATATTTTATTTTATTTTTATTATACCATTGAATTAATTCTTTTAATAAATGATTTATTCTTGTTTGAGGAGCTCCTTCATGAACTACAGCCCCAAGTTTATTCATAACAACAACTTCTTCTCCTTTTTTCCTTAATTTTCCTGCAAAAGATTTTGAATTTTTAAAAACAATTTTGTGGATTTTTTTAATTAACTCTATTGAAAGATGTTCTTTTGTTTTTCTTATAAAATTTATTGCTTCATCTACCCCATAAGCTTCTGCAATGTCTTGTTTTGATTTGTTTGGCCATTTATCTTTTTCTAATATTTCTTTGACTTCTTTTTGATTTATTCTACTTCCTTCAATAGCATTTGTATTATAAGTAAATATTTTAGAAAATTTTTCCCAATTTTTTTCAGATAAATGATGAATTTTAAAAGGAATTTGCGATTCTATTTTTTTTATTAATTTTATTTCCTTTTCTAATAACTTAAAATCTAAAGGATCTTTTATAATTTTATACTTGTGAATTTCCTCTAAAATTAATTTTCCTGCAATTTCTTTTCTTTGTTTTAATTTTGTTGGATTTAAATCTGTTCCAAGATATTTTCTAAATTTGTTTATTTTAGAACCTTCTCTATATGAATGAGCTAAATAATATTTTATTTTTTTTCCTAATTTTCTTTTTTCAATATGCATGTAATATAATAGGTGACTACATATTTAAACCTTTCTGTATTGGGTGTCTACATTTTAAGAATTTTGTAGTCACCTATTTTCTATAAATAAATTCAGTTGAATCTACAACATAATCTTTGTTTTTGTCTTACACAATTGCAATAGACCACAATAAAATAGATGAAGACTATTATAATCTTCAAATAAAATTATTTAATTATGATTTTTCAAAACTAAGAAAATTTTTAAAAGAAAATAAAAAAGTAAAATACTTTAACAAACAGATTGGGATTTAAATATTATGCTTTTAATAAAAGATTTGCTCAAAAAGAAAGAGTTTATTTTATAATTAAGCAATCTTTAAAAACTAATTTTATATTAATAAAATATGGACTTGAAAAAAATATTCAATTTAATTCCAGAGGTTCAAAAGCCAACTGAAAAAAAATTAAGTTTTAATATAAAATTAAAATGGACTTTAATAGTTCTTGGAGCATTTTTTATTCTTGCAAACATTCCACTTTTTGGGCTTTCTCATAATGCTCTTGAGAGATTTAAATATTTAGCAATGATTCTTGGAACAAAATTTGGAAGTATAATTTCTCTTGGAATTAGTCCAATTGTTATGGGTTCTATTATTTTGCAATTATTCATTGGTTCTGGAATTTTAAATATTGATACAAATACTTCTGAAGGAAGGAAATTTTTCCAAGGAATTCAAAAAATTTTAGTGTTTGGTTTTATACTTTTTGAAGCAATTGTTTATGTTTTGATGAACGGGCTTCAACCAATGCCTGGACTTGGATGGATAGTTATCCTTCAATTAATCCTTGGAGGATTGGCAATTTTTTATATGAATGAGCTTTGTGAAAAATGGGGTTTTGGTTCAGGTGTTAGTTTATTCATTGGTGCAGGAGTTTCATGGCAATTGTTTACAATGGCTTTTCAATTTATAAATCAGCAAGGTAAAAACTGTTTACTTGATTTTAATAATACTCCTTGTGCAGGTAAAGTATTTGTCCTAATTCAATCTATAATTAATAGATATCCTACAGAGCTTTTATCTGCTCTTGCTTGTATTTTAGTAACAATTGGTATTTTTTTAATGGTTATTTGGGCTCAATCATTAAAAGTTGAAATTCCTTTATCTTATGGGAGATTAAGAGGTTATGGGATTAAATGGCCTTTATTATTTTTCTATTCTTCTGTAATCCCTGTTATTTTAACAGCTGCTTTAGTTGCAAATGTGCAATTGTTTGGGGGATTAGCAGAAAATTGGGTAGGGCATGCAACTTTTTTAGGGCATTTTGTAAATGGGCAAGCTGTTTCTGGTTTAGCATTTTGGATGGGTTCAACTAATTTACTGGAGTTAGGTATAAGAGGAGGATTTATGTGGAAATATTTAATCCAAGGATTGACCCATGTTCTTGCTTATGTGCTACTTTGTACTTTATTTTCTGTGTTGTGGGTTAAAACATCTGGAATGGGTGCAAAAGCTCAAGCTCAAAAAATTGCATCTTCTGGATTACAAGTTTCAGGATTTAGACAAGACATAAGAATTTTAGAAAGTATTTTAGATAGATATATTATGCCTTTAACAATAATGGGTGGTGCTGCAATTGGATTTCTCGCAGCATTTACAGACTTAATGGGGGCATTAGTTTCAGGAACAGCAATGCTATTAGTAATTATGATATTGTATCAATTTTATCAAAATATTGCAAAACAGCACATGACTGATATGAATCCTGCAATGAGAAAGTTTATGGGAGGGATATAATGGAAAATATTGAAGAAATTAATAAGGAGATTCAAAAATTAGAAGAAAAAAGAAAAGAGATTTTAGAAAAATCTCAATTAACTACTCAGAATAAAGGTGAGCAGTTGAAAGAATTAGAAAAAGAAAAAACAGAAAATTCTGAAACAAAAAAAGAAGAACCTAAACCTATTAAAACTAAAAAGAAAAAAGAGGCAAGTTTTAAGCTAATTATTTTTATAATGTTGGCTTCTTTATTAATTGCTTCTATGTGGGATAAAGTGCCTGCAATAAAAAATTCAGTTCATTTTATTTTAAATCCAACAGCAGGAAATCTTTTAAATTGGAATTTAAATTTTGGAATGTTAATTATTGTGGTTATTATTACATTGATTACAACAATTATTCAAAAATATGCAACAGACCAAGAAGCTTTGAAAGAATTAAAAAAAGAACAAAAAGAAATGCAAAAAGAAATGAAAAAATATAAAGAACACCCTCAAAAATTAATGGAGTTGCAAAAAAAACAATTTGCATTAATGCCAAAACAAATGAAATTAAGTATGAGGGCAATGATTTACACTGGTATTCCTTTTATTTTATTTTTCAGATGGTTTAATGATTATTTTGATTCTGTTGGCGATTATAAATTATGGTTGGGGATGAGTTGGTTTATATTTTATATTCTTGGTGCAATGATTATTGGAACTATTCTTAGAAAAAAAATGGATATTGTGTAGTTAAGTTTAAAAGTAAATTAATTATAAGTTTAATATGGAACAAGATAAAGAAATTCAATTTAAATTTCAAATGTTTGAACAGCAAATAATGGCAGTTCAGCAACAATTGCAATCAGTTGAACAGGCGCTTGTTGATATGATTGAATTAAATTTGGGATTGGATGACGTTGAAAAAGACAAAGAGATATTGGCTCCAATTGGAAGAGGAATATTTGTTAATGCTAAAACTTTATCAGAAGAATTAATTGTTGATATTGGTGGGAAAAATTTTGTTAAAAAATCAATTCCAGATACAAAAAAACTAATTAAAGAACAATTAGAAAAATTAGAAAAAGCAAGAGAAGAATTAAATGGAGAATTAGATAAAATTAATCAGGATTTGACAAAAACAATGGTTGAAGCGCAGGGGAAAAATTAATCACTAACAACTTCCTTAATATACTTCTTCTCAACAAATTCAAAAGCAGGATTTTTTATTTAAATTTACTCTCAATTATTTGAGAAATTGGTTTGCCTGTTTTTTGCTTTAATTTCTTTAGTTTATTTATTATTTCCACTGACAAAGTCAAATCTATTCTTTTTCTCTGAAAAGGAAGCTCGCGAGTTTTGTCATAATTTTCAAGAATTTCAAAAGCTTCTTTGTTTTCTTTTAAAATTTTTTTTATTTCATTTGATTGCATTTTTTATTCTCCATTCTATATTTCTTATTTCAGAAATATTGTTTTTTGCTATTGAAGTAATTTGATGTATTAATAAATCTCTATCTACTTTTTTATTATTCTCTTTTGCAAAAGCAAAAGCCAAAAACATTGCTGTTCTTTTATTTCCGTCTGAAAAAGGATGATCAACTAAAATTGCTCTTAATAAAAAAGATAATTTTTTGTAAACTCCAATTTTCATATCCTTTAAACTCTCAAATGCAAATTCTAAACTAGAGTCACTTCTAAGATTTCCCCCAAACCCTTGATTAATTCTTAACAAATCTTTCTTACTAATTTCCATACACATGAATAATTGTAAGAAGTATTTAAACCTTTCTATTTCTCTGTAACAATCCCAGTAATATACTTCTTCTCAACAAATTCAAAAGCAGGATTTTTCATCTTAACTCCCTTCGGTGCTTTGTCCCAAACTTCATTTAATTCTCGCTGTTCAATTGGAACTTTTGTTTTTGTGAATTTCCAAGAATCAGCAATAATATAAACAGGAATTTTTTCTTCTTTTGCAATTCGTGCAATTATCCCGCTTCCGATTTTATTTATAATTCCCTCTTTTAATAAAGCATCTGCTCCTAAAAAAATAATGTTGACTGGTTTTGTTTTTTCTTCTTTGTCTTGTGCTTTTGTTAGTGCAACACCCAAAGCTGAATCAACAAACATTGTAACTTTTATTCCTGCTTTTCTCAATTCCTTTGCTGTTTTCCTTCCCTGAAACAAAGGACGCGTTTCAGTGTTATAAACTTCAAACTTTTTTCCTTTTTTCTTTGCATAAATTAATGCATTAACAACATTTGTTGAATGACAATGTGTAAAAATTACATCGTTATTCTTAATTAATTTGAAAACTTTTTTATTTATTTTTTCCTGTGCTTCATCAAAATGTTTTATTATTTTTTTATACTCATGATCTTCTGCCATTTCCAAAACATTTTGCATCATTGGTTCTGTTGGACGAGAATTTAATAATTTTTTCTTAGACTCTTTTGTTGGAATTAATTTGTAAGCTTTGAATGCAGCTTTAGAAATATTTTTTGCACCTTGGATTTTTATTTCTTTTATTTTTTTAACAATTTTATCAAATCTTTTTTTCTTGTTCATATAAAAATAAACTAACTAACATTTAAAAATCCTTTTCATTTAATGTTTTTATGTTAGAATCTCTAATTAACCCAAAAAGAGCTGAAAAAGGTCCGTGGAAAATGTTTTTTGTTGGATTGGTTTATGCTTCTTTATCTTTACTTTTAGTTCACTGGTTTTTTTCAAATAATCCGGATTTATCAAAAGCTTCTGGGATGTTAGTTGTTCTTTTTTGTGTAATGTTTACTTTGCCTTTTATGTATTTTATTATAAAAAAAGAAGAAAATGAGGATGAAAAAGTAGAGGGTATTTTTAGTGTTTGGGAGACTCATAAAGATGCATTATATGCTTTTATGTGGCTTTTTTTAGGGTTTATAATTGCATTTTCTTTTTGGCATATTATTTTACAAGATGCAAATTTGCTTAATTTTCAAATTCAAACATATTGCAGAATGAATAATCCCACAAATGTAGAATCTTGTATTACACAATATAGTCCTGGAATAAGTGAAACAACAGGTGCAGCAATAAAAGAAATGAGATTTTTATCTATAATTCAAAATAATATTTATGTAATTATTTTTACCCTAATTTTTTCCTTAATTTTTGGTGCTGGGGCTATTTTTATTCTTGTTTGGAATGCAAGTGTAATTGCTGCAGCAATAGGAATTTTTACAAAATATACTCTTTCTCAAATACCTTCGGGAATTTTTAGATATATGATTCATGGATTACCAGAAGTTTCTGCTTATTTTATTGCTGCTCTCGCAGGAGGAATGTTTGGAGTTGGAATATTAAGACACGGGATTAAAAATAAAAAATTCTTAAAAGTTTTTCAAAATGTTATTTCCCTTTTATTTATAGCTATTCTTATTATTATTATTTCTGCAATTATTGAAGTTTATTTCACTCCAATGTTATTTAAATAAATTTAAAAGCTATAAAAAACATATTATTTTATGGAACAATTATTAATTATCACAATTTTCATTAGTTTTTTTTGTACATTCTTTATACTTCCTTTTTGGATAAAGATTGCTCATAAACAAAAATTAGTTGGAAAAGATATGCATAAAAAAGAAAAAATTGAAGTTGCAGAATGTGGAGGAATAAATGTGTTATTCGGTTTTTCAATTGGAATTTTATTATATATTGGAATAAATACATTTTATTTTAAAAATACTACAACTCTTACACCAATGTTTGTTGTTTTATGCACTTTACTTATAAGTGGAATTTTGGGTTTAACAGATGACTTGCTTGGTTGGAAAAAAGGCCTAAGTAAAAAAATTAGAATAATTCTTCTTTTATTTGCAGCGATTCCTTTAATGGTTATTAATGCAGGTTCTCATACTATGATGGGAATTGAATTTGGTTTGTTATATCCTTTAATTATAATTCCTTTGGGAATTGTTGGAGCTACAACAACTTTTAATTTTTTAGCTGGTTATAATGGTTTAGAAGCAAGTCAAGGGATTTTAATTTTATCTGCTTTGTCTATTGTCTGTTTTTTAAATGGAACTCCTTGGTTAAGTGTGGTTGCTTTATGTATGGTTGCGCCTTTAATTGCATTTTATATATTTAATAAATATCCTGCAAGGGTTTTTCCAGGGGATAGTTTAACTTATCCAGTTGGAGCATTAATTGCAGTAATTGCTATTTTAGGGAATATTGAAAAAATTGCTATCTTCTTTTTTATTCCATATATTTTAGAAACAATATTAAAATTAAGAGGGAAATTAGAAAAAGAAAGCTTTGCAAAAGTTAATGAAAATGGAAGTTTAGATATGCCCTATGATAAAGTTTATGGATTAGAGCATTTAGCAATAAAAATTTTAAAAAAATTTAAGAAAAATGTTTATGAAAATAATGTTGTGTTTTTGATTAATGGGTTTCAAATTTTAATTATTTTGTTAGGATTTTGGCTTTTTATATTATAGCAACATTTTAAATAATGAATAATTTTAATTTTAAGATGGGTGAAGAAATAAAATCAAAAGAAGAAAATTTTAATAATCCAGATTTTAAAAAAGTGATTAATTTTTTTAAGCAAAAAAAAGTTCAAAATGTTTTAATTATTATTTTATTATTAGGAATTTTAATTTTTAGTTCTTATATCCGGGTTCAAAATCTGCCTTTATTAAAAGATTCTACAACTGGAGAATATATTCCTCTTGCTTTAGATCCTTTTTATTTTTTAAGAATTGCAGAAACATTAGAAATTAATGATGGAACTTTGCCTGAATTTGATGTTATGAGACAACCTTTTAATATTTCATGGAGTCCTGAAATTCTGCCAAAAACAATTGTTTTAATGTATAAAATAGGGAATATTTTTGGGAATTACTCTTTACAATATATTGATGTAATTTATCCTGTAATATTTTTTATTTTGGGTTTAATTGTTTTTTTCTTTTTAATTTATACTTTAACAAAATCAAAAATAATTGCTTTATTGAGTTCGGCATTCTTGGCTTTTATTCCTTCTTATCTTTATAGAACAATGGCTGGTTTTGCAGATCACGAACCAATTGGAATGTTTGCTTTCTTTTTGACTTTGTTGGTTTTTAGTTTGGGATTAAAATATCTTGAAAAAGATTCTTCGAATAATAAAAAAGGATTAATAAAAGTTATTGGTTTGGGTTTGCTTGTTGGATTTGCAACTGCTTTGACAATCGCTTCTTGGGGTGGTGTTGCTAAATTTTTATTTATGATTATTCCTTTAAGTTTTTTTATTTTTTGGTTATTAAAAACACAAAAAGAAAACAAAAATTTGAAAAACATAGGAATTTTTTATTTGAGTTGGTTTATTTTTACAATTTTGTCTGGAATGTTTATTTTTGGATATGAATTTTCAAAATTAAAAAGTATAATTTTTTCATCAAGCGGATTAATTAGTGTTTTTGTTTTAGGATTTATTATTGTTGATTATTTTTTAATTTTGAATTTTAAAAAGTTAAAAAAATATAAATTAAATGAAAAATATAGGATAATTTATAGTGTAATTGGGACAATTATTTTAGGAATAATCTTTTTATTTATTATTGGGCAAAATCCTTTTAATTTAATTTCTGAAATAATTGAAAAATTATTGCATCCATTTGGAGAAGGGCGAGTTAGTTTAACAGTAGCTGAAAATGCACAACCTTATCTTACTAATTGGATGAATCAAATGGGAAAAACATTTTTTTGGATGTTTATTTTAGGATTGGTTTTTATTGGAATTGAGATAAGTAAAAAAATTCAAAGAAGAAAAGAAAAAAATTTATTTGTGTTGTTTTGGATTCTCATGTTTTCTGGAATTATTTTTTCTAGAATTTCTGCAGGAAGTATGTTAAATGGTATTAATTTTCTTAGCAAATTACTTTATATTGGTGCAATACTTGTTTTTGCATATTATTTTACAAAACTTTATTTTAATAATAAGTTAAAAATAAATACTGAATTACTTGTTATATTTAGCTGGATGTTTTTTATGTTAATTTCTGCAAGAGGAGCAGTTAGATTGTTTTTTGTAATTACTCCTTTCGTATGTTTTTCTTCTGCATTTTTTGTAATAAAAAGTTTTGAATTTATGAAAAAAAATAAAGATGAACTAATGAAAATGTTTTTAATAATTTTATTAATTTTTGGAATTATTGGAGCTGGATATAATTTAGTAAATTTTTATAAAAATTCAGAAACTTCAGCACAATACACAAGCCCTTCTGCAAATGAACAATGGCAGGGTGCAATGTCTTGGGTAAAGGAAAATACTCCTGAGCAAAGTATTTTTGTTCATTGGTGGGATTATGGTTATTGGGTTGAATCTCTTGGAGAAAGGCCAACTATTGCAGATGGAGGGCATTTCCAAGGAGAATTTAGAAACCATATGATTGGAAGATATATTTTAACCACTCCTGAACCTGAAACGGCTTTAAGTTTTATGAAATCTAATAATGTCTCTTATTTACTCATAGATCAAACAGATTTAGGAAAATATTCTGCATATTCTAAAATTGGAAGTGATGAAAATTGGGATAGATTTGCTTATATTTCTCCATTTATTTCAGATAAGAAGAATATACAAGAAACATCAAATGAAACAATAAGAATTTTTCAAGGAGGAATTGGTGTTGATGAAGATGTTGTTTATAATAATAATGGTTCAGAAATATTTATTCCAGGACCAACTTACAATGAAATTGGAGATCCAAATTACAAGGCATTTGTTGGTGGAGTTATCTTTAAAACACTTGAATCAAACACCAGTGCATATTTAAAACAACCAGAGGCTGTTTACATTTACAATGGACAGCAAATAAAAATTCCATTAAGGTATGTTTATTTTGAAGGAAAAATTAGTGATTTTAAAACTGGTTTAGATGCTGTATTTTTTGTTTTGCCTAGAATCCAGAATACAGGACAAATAGATAATTTAGGTGCTGGATTATATTTATCCCCTAAAGTTTCAAAAAGTTTATTTGCTCAATTATATTTGATGGACGATCCATTTAATAATTATACCCCAATTAAATTAGCCCACTCTGAAGATGACCAAGTGGTGAAAAGCTTAAAAATGCAAGGATTAGATTTAGGAGATTTTGTGTATTATCAAGGATTTAGGGGACCAATAAAGATTTGGGATGTTAGAGAAACTTCTGAGAATATATTGGTTAAAGAGGAAT
>CAYVGH010000006.1:13796-14059 GCA_964451185.1 Candidatus Woesearchaeota archaeon
ATTAAAAAATTATTGGGTATAACTAAAAAAGATAAAATTTTAGATGTGGGTTGTGGAAAAAAAGATAGATCCTTTACTTGCTTTAATAATGAAAACCAAATTATTGGACTTGATATACATGATTCTTGCGATATTACTAAAAAAAATTTTAAATATATAAAAGGAGATGCTTCAAACCTGCCTTTTAAAGACAAAGAATTTGATATTGTGATAAGCATTGGTATGTTAGAACATATACATCCAAAAAATAAATTTTCCAAAAG
>CAYVGH010000007.1:0-1402 GCA_964451185.1 Candidatus Woesearchaeota archaeon
AAGAAACTATAGTCTTTTATATTTGCTAAATCTTTTACATCTTCTAATTTAACTTTAGAAATATTCTTTTCAAAATCATAAAAATCTTCTGCATTACCTTGAATTTCTGAAACCAACAAATTAACTAATTGATTTTGAGAATCTTCCAAAGAAATTTGGTGCTGTCCAATTAATTGCTCTTTGACTTGATTTAATTCATCTTCTTCTAAATTCTCTGCAACTTTTTCAAATTCTTTTAAAATCAAATCTTTAACAATCTCAACATTTTCTTTTGTTGTTCCAACATAAATAAAATTAAATGCAAATCTCTTGTTTATATCTGCTCCGCCTTTAATTGCATATGCTAAATTTCTTTTTTCTCTTATTTCACTAAACAATCTTGAAGACATTCCTTCTGCCATTAAAGCACTTAAAACTTGTGCAGAATAATTTTTCTCATCTTCGGCAATTGGAACATGATACGCAAAAACCAAATTCGCTTGTTCAATTCCTTTTCTTTTTTCAATTTTAATTTCATTTTTCAAACCAAAACTTTGTTCAGGAACTTCACTCCTTTCATCATTAAAATTCTTTTCAACAAAATTTACAATTTCTTCAAAATCAGCATCTCCAACAACAATTAAAATCATATTATTTGGTTTGTAAACACTTTCAAATTTTTCAACAATCTTTTTTCTATCAACAGAATTCATAGTTTCAATTGTTCCAATAACATCAATCTCTAAATTTCCATTATATAAACATTTTTGAATTTCATCAAAAACACAAATGTGGGGAGAATCATGCCTCATCTTAATTTCCTCAAAAATGACTTTTCTTTCTTTTTCTAATTCTTTTTCATCAAACAAAGGATTCTTTACCATATCACTCAAAACCTCTAAAGCAAGATTCAAATGTTTACTTGGCATCTTACACCAAAAAGCTGTAATTTCTTCTGAAGTAAAACCATTTAGTTCTCCGCCATTTTTTTCGATTTCTTGTGCAATCTTTTTTGCATTTCTCGTTGGTGTTCCTTTGTAAAGCATATGTTCTATAAAATGTGAAATTCCCTTTTCTTCCAAAGTTTCATTAATTCCACCATTTCTAACTGCAAACGCCACACTTACAATGGGAAGATTTCTTTTCTCAAAAACAATTGTCATTCCATTAGGTAAAATTTTCCTTTGAAAATTTTGACTAAGTCGAGCTTCAAATTTCTTGTGAGGCTTTGATAAAACTTTTCTATAAAAATTATTTTTCATAATAATAAAAATTTATTTGAATATATAAATATAACTATAAATTTTTAAGGTATTTTAATTTAAGATAACATAACTAAAAATTTAAAGAAATTAAAAAAACCATATAAAATTATTCTCTAAAACAAATATCTCTTTAAATCAAACATTATTCCTTTGGTTTC
>CAYVGH010000007.1:1502-6167 GCA_964451185.1 Candidatus Woesearchaeota archaeon
TACCTTTCTCCACCTAATTCAAAATCATCTAAGATTTCAAAATTATCTTTAATAAAATTAATAATCCAATTTCTTTTAACTCTAAATTTTATTTTTTTAATCATACTTCTTGTTGCAAAACTAACAACAACTTTACCTCGTGAGAGGTTCTCGCCTTCGATAGAAGGTTCTCGTGACCATTGGTTATGCCCCGAAGGGGTATCAACTAAAGGTACAATTTCTTTTAATAATTTTTTAGAATAATCTCCTTGAATCATTTCTAAAGAATCTAAAACTTTAAACAAAAAAATAATTCTTGGTTTTTTAGTTTTATTAATAATTTTCTTAATTTTCTCAATATTAAACAAACTTTCATGAATCACCTTTCCATTTAAATTATTTTTACTCATGCCCTTTCCTCTGGACCTACTTGGTAGGGTATCAAAATAATAATTCGCCAACTTTACAAGTTGTCCAACCGCCTCAATACCTAAATAATTTATTTTTTTATGAAAATAATTATAACTAAAACCATTAATCCCACAACCCAAATCAATAACACTCGCTTCTTTATAATCTTTTAATAATTTTTTATAAAGTTCTTCATAAGAAGGCAATCTTTCTCTTGTTGATAAATGCTTTCTTAAAATCCATTCAAAAGACTTATTTTTTAAACTTAACAACTTATTACTTACAAAAGAAGTAAAAACTTTATGCAGCATTTCTCTATTTAATCTAATTTTTTCTTCATCACAAACTTGTCTTTTTTCAAAATAACTAAAAACAAGCTCAACATCTTTATTAGGTAATTGAGAGTATTCTTTTTTTTGAATGATTTTTTTAATTAATTCATTTTTATTCATTTTATATAAAACCTTAATTTTTTTGGCAAATCATTTTTTACACCAATTCTAAAAGAGCTTAAAATATCTTTCTTATTTATTTTTTCACCTTCCTCTAAAAATAAATTTTTTGATTCAAATAAAGATTTATTATTAAACTCTTTGGAAATTTCAAGAGATTGTGTCAATAAACCTGGTCCAGTGCATTTTAAATTAAAATTTAAGGGTTTTAATGCTCTAATTAAAACAGCTGAAGCGTGATCTTTTTTTTCTGTTACAAAATTCAACATATGATATTTATGAACATTTTTAATTAAAATAGTTCCAGGAGAACCCCACATTACAAAATTATCTCTTCTCCTTCCAAATCTTGCCCAGCTTGCAGGGTCATCTTCTCCAAAATAAGCTTCTGTTTCAACAATATTTGCCCTAAATTTTTTATTATTAATTTTCCTAATCAAAACTTTTCCTAATAATTCTTTGGCAACAATTTCTGGATTTCTATTAAAAAAATTTTTTTGCAATTTCATAAAATATTTAAGCTCAAAGAGTTTAAAAAATATATGCCAATAAATGCCCATCCAGATTACATTGCAGCTGAAGGAGAATATCATAAAGCAACAACTCCTGAGGAAAAGATTGAAAAATTAAAAAAAATGATTTCCCTATCACCCAGCCACAAGGGGGGAGAGAATTTACGTAAACAATTAAAAACACGTTTAAAAAAATTTCAAAGCGAATTAATAAAATCTAAAAAATCAGGAAAAGGAATTCAAACAGGAATTAAAAAACAAGATATGCAAGCAGTTATTGTCGGTAAAACAAATTCTGGAAAATCTTCTTTAATTTCTTTATTAACAAATGCCAATCCAAAAATATCTCAAAATAAATTTCAAACAAAAAAACCAGTTATAGGAATGATGAATTATGCCACCACAAGTATTCAATTAATAGAAATTCCTGCAATTGAATCCAAATATTATGACAAAGGAATTGTTTATACAGCAGACACAATTTTAATGATTATAACAAATTTAGAAGAATTAAATGAAATAAAAGACAAAATAAGAACAACAGGAAAACAAATAATTGTTTTTAGTAAATCAGATATTTTATCTGAAAACGAAAAAAGAAAACTAAAAGAAACATTGAAATCCAAATATAAAAAATATGAATTTATTTTAATTTCAACTCAAAAAAAAGAAAATATTAAAGAATTAAAAAACAAATTATTTCAAAGTTTTGGAAAAATCAGAATTTATACAAAAGAACCAGGAAAACAAACAGACAAAAATCGTCCAATGATTTTAGAACCAAACAGCAATGTAAAAGATGTTGCAGAAAAAATTCTTAAAGGTTTTTCAAACAGAATAAAACAAACAAAAATCTGGGGACCTTCTTCAAAATTCGCAGGACAAAAAGTTGGAATGAAACACAAATTAAAAGATTTAGATGTTGTTGAATTTAAGACAAAGTAATTATTCGTAAGCTTCTATATGTAATTTCTGAAGTTTTTTAGAATCTCTAAGTGGTTTTAGTAATTCTATTATCTCCTTTGCAGCAGCATTTTTTAAATCTAAAGGATGTAATTTCTTACTAACAAAATCCTTTTCTAAAGAATTATAATCTTTATATTCTAATTTTCCTCCAAATTTAGTTGGCCTATTAATAATAAATTTCTCTTTTTTATCTTCTTTTAAAATGAAAAATAAATATTTCATCAAAGCCATTACCCCATTATCTGAATTTCCTCCAACACATTCTGCTTTATTTATCTTAGATTTTATTTTTTCCTCTGTTTCCAAAAGATCAATTTTAGTACCTTCTATACTTGAACTCATTTGTTTTCCAACTAATCCCCTAATCATTGGATTCATTAATTCTATCCTTTGTTCATAACCTATCTTTGGCATGAACTCCCGAGCATAAACCATAATCTTTCTTTGATCAGTGCCTGCAAATTGTGCATCAATCCCCAAATACTCTTCGTCTAAAGCCTGCATTAAAGGATAAATCATTCCAGAAAGTTTAACATTATTTCCTTTAGCACTTTTAACAGCTTCAGAAGCAGCTTTAGTAGATTCACTCAAATTAGTAAAGGTGCTTAGCTTTAGTAAATCATGAAAATATTTTTTATTTAATTGTAAATCACTACCTTTAACAAATTTTAATTTCTTAGCATCCACACCAATTATCTTTAAAACAGCTAAAACAGCTTCCTTATAATATTGGTATCTCTTTTCTAAAATTTCTAAAGGTACACTATCTAATAATGCGTGCAAATCTGCCAAAAGAATTTTAACAGTGCATCCAGCCTTTAGAAAATCCGCTATCTTAAGCATGGGGAAAAAATAAGCAATAGAAATGCTTCCAGTAGGCATAGTTCCCCAATAAATTGAAAATTCTTTTTTAGATTTTAATTTCTTCTTTAATTCCTCTTCACCAATAACTTCTTGTAAATTTCTTGTTATCAACTCAATTTTTTTATCAACATTCATGTCCATATCAAAACAAACAACTTTTTAATTCTTAAACATTTCTATTTAAAATGTTAATTCAAATCCTCTTGGCAATTTTCATAGGAATCTTTTTCGGAACAATCACTGGATTAATTCCAGGAATTCATATAAATCTTGTTGGAATTTTTTTAATTTCACTTTCAACAACTTTATTATTAAAGATTAATCCAATTTATTTAATTCTTTTTATTGCAGCAATGGCAATAACTCACACTTTTGTAGATTTTATTCCAGCAATTTTTCTTGGTTGCCCTGATGGAGAAACAGAACTTTCAATTCTTCCAGGACACGAGCTTTTAAAACAAGGCAAGGGTTATGAAGCTGTTTTGCTTTCTCTTTATGGAAGTATCTTTGCTATTTTTGTTTTAATTTTAATTGCTTGGCCATCAACTTTCTTTTTTCCAAAAATATTTGAATTAACAAAAAATATAATGCCTTGGATTTTAATTTCAGTTTCTTTATTATTAATAATTATGGAAAAGAAAAAGATTCCAGCAATTATTGCTTTTAGTTTATCTGGAATTTTAGGATATTTTGTTTTAAATTTTAAGGGATTGAATCAACCACTTCTCCCCTTATTAACAGGGTTGTTTGGTTTATCAATAATGATAACTAGCATAAAAAATAAAACAAAAATTCCTGAACAAGATATTAGAAAAATGAAATTCAAAAAAAGAAAATTTATCAAACCCTTATTAGGTTCTATAATTGCCTCACCAATATGCAGCTTTCTTCCTGGTTTAGGTGCGGGCCAAGCAGCAATAATTGGGAACACAATTGCAAAAACAGACCAAAGAGGTTTTATTGTTTTGCTCGGAGCAACAAATACTTTAGTTATGGGATTTTCTTTCATTACACTTTATTTACTTTCAAAAACCAGAACTGGTGCAGCAGCAGCAATGAAAGAAATAATTGGAAATTTAAACATTCAACTTTTAATTTTAATTCTAATTGTAATGTTAATCTCAGGAATAATATCTTTTTATTGGGCAAAACACCTTGCAAAAACATTTTCAAAACAAATAAATAAAATAAATTACACAAAACTTTCACTGGGAATAATCATTCTTTTAGTAATAATGGTTGGTTTACTTTGCGGATTTTTAGGATTATTTGTTTTAATTCTTTCAACAGCACTTGGAATTTACTGCAATTCCCTTGGTGTTAGAAAAACTTTAATGATGGGATGTTTAATGGTTCCAACAATTATCCTATACCTTTCTTGAGAATTGTTGGTTGCTAAAAATTTATTTTTTGCTTCCTACTATTTTGTTATATTTGGGTGCTTAATTTTGTAAAGAACTAAACATTCCCCCAAACCTTGT
>CAYVGH010000007.1:6177-10401 GCA_964451185.1 Candidatus Woesearchaeota archaeon
TTTCATCTTAAATTTTGAAATTTCAAATAAATCCTTAAACTCATCCACCATCTTAAAACCACTTCCCCAAAGCTTCCTGCCTTTCCAACTCTTTACCAAAAATAGAATCAATATATCTTTTAACTAATTCCAAGGTCTGTTTCAAATAAGGAGATAAATTATATTTGTTGGCTAAATTAATTGCAGGTTCTAAATACTTTTTAATCCCCCCTTCATGAATTGTAAAAATTAATTTTCCCCCACAAACAGGACAAACACCATTTAAAGGAGGTCTCCGAACAACCTCATTACATTTAACACACCTAAATCCTTGCATTGAAAATTTTCTTAAATTACCCCTTATATCTCTAATAAAATGTCTCTCCACAATCAATCTGGCAGTATCAGAAGTATCAGCACTTCTTAATTTCCCAACTAATTCCATTTGATGTTGAACTTTTTCCTGCATTGTAGGCAAAATTTTATAAGAAGAACAAAAAACACCTTCATTAATATCTGTGGTATCATGAGTAAAACCAAGATTAATAAAAGGGTTTCCTCCTTCTTTCAAAACCTGCCGAACGTCTCTAATTTTAATTTCTGATGAATGTTTTCCTTGTTCAGATAATTCATAAAGTTCTAAAGGATAATTATTAACAACTTCAAAATCTAAAATTTGGTCATCAACTTCTCCTGCATAAATTCTTGCGTTTAAAACAAGAGGCGCATCTTGCGTTCCTCCCCGATGACTTGGTAAAAACTTTCTAGAAAAATTTAATAAAACATCACCCAATAACATTATTGCAGCTTCGTCTCCGTCGCAGTCCCTTCTTATTGCAGCATGCATATATGGAGATGCCAACAAAGCCTGAGCTTTTGAAAAACCAATAAATCTACAAATAACTCCTGCACAATTATGTGGCGCCATGCAAACCCCAAATTGCCCAACCAAATCTTCTCTTTTTTTAACATTGTAAATTGGATTTAATCCATAAAATTTTTCTAATTCCTCATCGACAAAATCACAAATTCTCATAAAAACATCATCTGCTTTTTCATCAGGAGAATCAGGAGAGCAAGGAAGAAGAATGTCGTGGGGCTCTAATTCTAAAATTTGATTTTCGTTTACTAAATCTTTTCCATAAATATCTTTTTCATAACCTATCTCTTTTAATTTTTCAATACTTACAAAAACTTCTTTTGGCTTGAAAGAAACAAGAGGCAATTCTGTTGCATCAAATCTTATTGTTCCATCTTTATTAACCTGAAGATTTCTTTTCGCTCTCAAAATTCCTTTAGACAAATTTTCCATAACATGCCCTGCTGAAGAAGTTCCACGAACTCCTTTAATTAATAAAGGAATTTCTTCTTTTTTGTAACCAATTTTTTCTGCAGCTTTCTTCAAATAATGTTTTATATCTAAATTAACCATAGAATAAGGAGCTCCTTCTTTTTCTGATCTTTTTTCAATTTTCTTAAAAGATTTCTCTTTTAAATCATAAAAATAAAACATCCTTTTACAATCTGTTCCACAATCTTCACATTTTGGATAAATTGTTTCTTTTTTACATTTTTCGCAATAGAAAAGAGGAAACTGACTTTTGACAAATCCTGCCTCACATGCAGTTTGTATACTTCTTAATCTTCCTCCTTCTTTTCCCACTGGAAATAAAACATTTGGACTTCCAATTAATTTCCTAAGTTTTGCTTTTTCAGGCCTTCCCATTCTTGAACCAATAAATGTTCCAGACTTATCTTTTATTTTGAATTCACAAACAGAATTAATAATATCTAAAACATTTTCTTTGGATTGAAATTTTTTTTCATCAATAAAATCCTTAAGCAAACAAGAAGATTCTAAAATTTTGAAATCTATTCCTAAATTTAAAAGTAATGCTTTACTATTTTCTTTTGTTAAAACAACATTTTCAATACTAACTTCATGCTCAACGCCAAATAATTCTAAAGCTCTTTTTCCTAAATTAAATTTTTCTTTTTCTTGTTTATTGTAAGGGAGGATTATTTTTTTATCTATCTTTGAATATTTTAACCAATCAATTAATCCAAAAAATTGTTCTAAAGAAATTTCTTTCCAATAAAAAATAAATTTTGGATAAAATGGAATCTTATAATTTTCACTAATTTCAATTGCTTCCTCAAAACTCACATCAAAATAATTTTCAACTTTTCCACCAGCTTTTTCTAACTCTAAATTCCACCATTCTTCAACATAACCTGGATTTATTAAATTTTGATTTCTATTTTCTAAATCACTAAAAGGAAAAAGCATGTCTCCGATATAAATTATTTCTTCTATCTCTAGGTATAATTTTTTTGCTTCTTCTTTTGTTTTTAATTTTCTTACACTTCCATTAACTAATTTTACAATTGGACCTTCAATAGAATCACAAACAGTTGTTGCACATCCTTTTGTTGGTTTTTCAATTTTTAATTGTGTCCCAATAGCAATAAAATTATCTGTAACTGCCATTGTTGCAGGATGCACCGATGTTGCACTAAAACCAGAATTCCTTCCTCTTCCATACCTAAACCTAAATCCTCCAGACCTTGAAGGATGCCCAAATACTGGTCTTCCTGCAACTAAATCTTTAATGTAAGCAGGAGAGTCGTCTGTTTTTCCAATATTCCTTTTTTCGTGTATTTTTAAGTATTCTTTAATCCAATCAAAACCAGTAGATTTAATTCCATTACTCTTTGCTTCATTTAATAATCTAAATCCTTTTGCAGCTTTTTGAGCAAGACCCTCCGCCATAATTAAACAAACCCCGCTTCTTAAAAAATTTGTATCAACTCTTTCTAAATTTTTATAATTTGGAACTTCAATTTTTTCAGAAGGATCTCCTGCAATTTGAATCGGCATGTGCCTTGCTAAAAATAAAGCTTCTTCTTCCGTCGGCATTCCCTGTAAATTAGCAATTCTCTCATGAAAGTGTTCAATTTCTGACCAAACTCTTTTTATTTCTTCTTCTGTAGGATCATATTTTGCATATCCAAATAATTCTCTAAGGTAATCTATCACCATTAAAATAAGACAAGAAGCAGTTGTTCCTGCACTTCTAATTGGTCCTGAAAAACTTGCTTCAAAATACTCTTTATTATTATCTAATCTTTTTCTTAATTTCAAACCAGTAAAACCTTCTATTGGGGAACTAACAACAGCTAATGTAATATATGCAAAAGCAACACGAATGCCAGCATCAATTGCTTCTAATAAAGAAGAAAATTTACAAAATTTTTGTTTTGCTACTTCTTCTGCAATTTCAAAAGCAACTGTTGGATCTAATTTTCCATATTGTTTTTCTAATTCTAAAATTCTTTTATCAATTCCAGATTTTTGAATTTGAGGATAAATAGTTGAAATTAAACCAACAACTTTTTCAGCCATAGACATTGCTAAAGGAATTTCAACTTCTGGAACTGGATCTAAATTTTTCTTTCTGGCTTCATTTGCAACTTTGTAAATGCCTTTTACATCTTTTTCTAATTTTTTAAAATATTGTTCTGTATTCATTTTAGTAATAACATGGCAGCTTTATATTTGGGTTTAATTATTTTTTTTCCTTCTTCAGAAAGTTGATTCCATTTTCTAATTAATTTTTCTCTCACAGAATCTTTTGCTTCTCCTTGAGTATTATTTTCATATACAAAAGCCGCTTTAAAAATTCCAGCAATATTTTCAAAATTGCTCATTGCATCTGCTTCAATAATTATTTCTGCTTCAATTGTTTCAGGCAAAAGGTTATTAGAACCCCGATGTGAAATAATACAATGTTTTATTTTTTCTATTTTTTCTTCAGTATAATTATATTCTCTTAATTTAATTTCTGCGATTTCTGCATCAGTAATATGATGGTCTTTTCTTCCATGAATTATTGATCCAATATCATGGAGCCATGCAGCCAATTCTACAATCTCTTTATCTGCTTGTTTTTTTTCGGCTAACTTAATTGCATGATTAACCATTGGAACAAAATGATATTCATAAGGTTCTTTTCCATATTTACTTGTTTCTTTATTACATTCTTCTTCTACAAATTTTCTAATTTCCCCAACAATATTTTCAGTTTTCATCTTAAATTCTCCAAAATTTCTTTCCAATTATTTACTTTAGTAATATTTTCATGTTCTTCATAATTTTTATTCCAAGGTTTACTTAAAAGAAATGTTTTAACATTTTTTCTTGCCAAATCCAAAGCATAACTATGATTATCTTCAATAAAAATA
>CAYVGH010000007.1:10501-13634 GCA_964451185.1 Candidatus Woesearchaeota archaeon
AACATTTTTTCTTGCCAAATCCAAAGCATAACTATGATTATCTTCAATAAAAATATTTATTCCTAAAACTTCACAAATTTCTGATTTCGTCTTATTTCCTCCAAAAAGATCTCCTGAAAAATGCAATCCAAATTCTTTTAAAATTCCTTTTAAAAAATTAGAGGTCTTTTCTTCAAGATATTGTGGACGAGAAGTAATAAAATAAATATCAAAAGAGTCTTTTAATTTCAACAAAGATTCTTTGGCTCCTTCAACAAAATCTAATTTATCAAAATCATTTGAATTTTGAAAAGAATTTATTCCAGAAATTGCTTCTTCTTTATTCTTAAAAAGATTTGTTTCCCACAAATTATAATTCTTAATCTCCTCAAAAGACATCTTTAAACCATAATTAATTTCATGAAATTTTAAATAACCTTTTAAAAATTCTACAACAACTTCATCAATATCAATCCCAATTTTCAATTTTTTTTCATTCATTTTCTTCAAAATCTAAAATTTTAATTTGCCTTGTTTTTAAATTAAACATTGGAACTTTACAAAAATCAGGCTTGCTACCAACTTTCTCCATATAAGGAGTCATAGCTTCCCAAGTTGAAATAGAAACAACCAAAATATTATTATGATAAGAAATCCCACTTTTATGTGTATGACCTGCAACAAAAATATCTGGAACTTTTTTTATTAATAATTTATCTTCTTCATAGGGATAATATTGGTTTGAACCATGGGTCGGCGCTAAATGCCTATTTTTTAATAAATATTTCATAATAATCTCTGGTGTCTGCGCTGCCTTTTCTTTCATTAAACGAGCAATATTATTTACATAATAAAAAAAAGAAAAACCATGATAAGTTAAAATATTAAAACCAGAAAAATTTTCTTTAGCGCCAATATTTAAAAAACAAGGATTTTCAGTAAAAATAACATTTTTCATTTGAAATAAGGGCCAAGCATATTTTTCATCAAAAATAGGTTGTGGCTCCATAAGTCTTATTCCATCATGGTTCCCTGGAGAAATAATTATTTTTATATGTTTTGGAATTTTATTTAATAAAATAGCCAATTGAATAAATTGTTCTTCTAAATCAATAATTTTTAAATCTTGTTCTTGATTAGGATAATTTCCAACACCCGTAACTAAATCGCCAACAAGAAATAAATATTTTATTTTACTTACCTCTGAATTATTTGAATTGTTATTTTTTAAATAATCAATAAATTTTAAAAAACCCTTTTTTAAAAATTTTTTACTACCAAAATGTAAATCTCCAGCAAATAAAACATATTCTTCAACAGGGGATTTTTTTCTTTTAGAAATCGTTGAATCTGGAAAAATAATTTCGTTTACAAAAAGAATTTTATTATTTCCAAACCCCTTGAATCCTAAAACAGAATCTAAAGAAATTTCTTCAGCAATTTTATAAAGCTCTGGATTAGATTTACTAATTAAGATCTTTATTTTTCCCGTTATATCTTCTACTTCTAAAATTATATTTTTATTCTTTGTAATTGATTTTTTATAAACAATCCCGATAATTGAAACCTTTTGTTTAACTCCAAAAATTCGATTAATAGAAACCAAATTATCTAATTTGGGGTGTTCTTGTAAAATTAATTTCATTTGGTTGAATCGTTCTCTAAAATAATTTGTAAAATTCTTAACTTCTATTTTTTCATAATTTTTGGATGTATTTGAAAAAATTTTTATATCTTCTTCAAAATTATTTATTTCTTTTTGGTTTTTTTTAATTTGTTTTGGAATTTTAAGATCAAAAAAAAGTTTTGTTTTTAATTTATTTATTTTTTCTTGATTTTGTTTGGGTAAACTCAAAAAAAAATTATTCATTTCTTCTTTATTTTGTTTAAATAAATTTTTAGTTAAAACCTTTTGATTTGTATAGTTTACAATCTTATTAATGATTAATTTAAGTAAATTTATATCGTTCTCACCATCAAATAAATTAAGAAAATCATTCTCTACTAAAAAACCCCGTTCTAAACAAAATTTTGATATTTCCTTATTTTGGCTTTCCATTTTAATTTATTTAATTTAGTATTTAAAAAAAGGAGTAATAAAAATTTCTTATTTTATTTTTTGTATTTTTCAATTAAATATAAAATTCTTTATTCCTTCTAATTTTATTTTGCTTAACTTTATAAAAACACTATTTTTAATTTTTTTATATTTTCTATTTTTAAACATAATTTAAAACCTCTTGAATTATCTCTTTTGCTTTTTCAATAATTGGTTTTGTTGTAGCAAGTTTTATTTCCCTCATTCTTCCGCCCCGACCCTTTGAAATAACTCTAACATTAATAATTCCCAACATATCAAATTCTTGAATAATATCTGAAACACGACGTTGAGTTAAAATATCTACTTTGTTTTTTGTACATAAATCTTGATAATAATCATAAACATCACCTGTAAAAAATGATTCTTTTCCTTTTTGTTCTGATAATTTAATTATAGAATATAAAACCAATTGAAATTGTTTTGGCTCAGAAATTATAACATCTAAAATTTTATCTCTTTCTATTTTTTCATTAGCTTTATCTAAATGTTTTAATTTAACTTTAGGAGAATTTTCTCTTTCAGCTAATTCACCAGATACCCTTAATAAATCTAAAGCTCTTCTTGCATCACCATGTTCTCTTGCAGCAAAAGCAGCACATTTGGCAACAACACCACCTTCAATCACATTTTTTTTAAATGTTAAAGAAGATCTATGATTTAATATATCTTGTAATTGTAAGGCATTATAGGGTGGGAAAACAATTTCTTCCTCGGATAAAGAACTCCTAACTCTTGGATCAATTTCATCTAAAAAAGTCAAATTGTTTGAAATTCCAACAACACAAATTTTAGATTTAGAAAGCTCAGAGTTTAACCTAGTTAAGTTATATAAAAAATCATTTGAAATTTTTTTGGTTGTTTGATCAATTTCATCTAAAACCAAAACAACTAGTTGTTTCTCTGAATCAACAATATCAATAAATTTTGAATAAACAGCTTGTGTTGGTAAACCAGTATCTGGAACAAAACTACCCATTTTTCTAATCAATTCGGCAAGAATTCTATACTCTGTATCTGAAACCTTTTTCATTTTACAATTTAAATATTCAATTT
>CAYVGH010000008.1:0-13559 GCA_964451185.1 Candidatus Woesearchaeota archaeon
AACAATTTTTATTATTATTGCAATTTTAATTGTTGCAGCAGTTGCTTTGTTTTTTGTATTAAGAGAAAAAATTGTTAAAGAAGAAATTCCTTTAAATATTCAGCCCATTGAAAATAATTTTTTATCTTGTTTAGAAGAGGACACTTTAACTGGTGCGCTGGTTTTAGAAAGTCAAGGAGGATATATTGAACTCCCTGATTATGAATTTGGTTCAGAATATATGCCTTTTTCTTCTCAGTTGGATTTTTTAGGAAACCCAATTCCTTATTGGTATTATATTTCTGGAAATAATATTGAAAAAGAGCAAGTTCCTTCTAAAGAGTTTATGGAAGAACAATTAGAAGATTTTATTGAAGAAAAAATTAATTTGTGTGTTTTAAGCAATTATAATTCTGGTTATGAAATTACAAAAGGAATTCCAAATGCAAGTGTTGAGATTAAAGAAAATGAAATTAAAGTTGATTTAAACATGGATTTAGATGTTGGTTTTAATGAAAGTAGAAAACTTATAACAAATCACAAAGTAATTGTAAAATCAAATTTAGGAAAGCTTTATGATTCTGCTAAAAAAGTTTATGATTTTGAACAAGAAAATTTATTTTTAGAAAAATATGCAATTGATAATTTAAGACTTTATGCTCCTGTTGATGGTGTTGAATTAACTTGTTCTCCTCTGCAATGGAATGCAGATGATGTGTTTGATGAACTTGAACAAGCAACTGAAATTAATACTCTTGCTTTGAGTAATTTAAGAAATAAAGATGATTATTTTAAAGTTGATTTGCCTGTTTCTGAAAAAGTTGGTTTTATTAATTCAAGAAATTGGCCAAAAACATTTGAAGTTTTGCCTTCTGAAGAAAATCTTTTACTTGCTAATCCAATTGGAAACCAACCAGAATTAGGTGCTTTAGGTTTTTGTTATGCTCCATATCATTTTGTTTATAATATTAAGTATCCGGTTTTAGTTCAGGTTTCAGAAGAAGATGAAATATTTCAATTTCCTTTTGCTGTTGTGATTCAAGGAAATAATCCAAGAAAACCATTAAATGGAACAGTTATTGGAACTAAAACATTTGGTTTGTGTGAAAATAAAGTTAATCCAGTAGATGTTGATATTTATGATACAAATTTAAATCCAGTGAATGCAAGTGTTTATTATGAGTGCTTTGGAGAGAGATGCAAAATTGGGCAAGGTTATTCTTTGCATGAGAATTTTCCTCAGTGTGTTAATGGTTATATAATTGTTAAAGCCGATGGTTTTAAAAAATCAAGGCAGTTATTTTCTTCTATTTCAAATGCAAGTATTAGTTTTTATTTAGATAAAACTTATGATTTATTAATTGAATTAAAATTAGATGGAAATGATTATGATGGAAAAGCAATAATTAGTTTTATTTCAGACGATGATTCAAAAACAATTGTTTATCCAGAACAAAAAAATATAAAATTAAGTGAGAATTCTTATGAAGTTGAAGTGTATATTTATAAAAACTCTTCAATTGAGTTAGGAAATATTACTAGAGAGCAGTGTGTAGATGTTCCACAAAGTTTTGGAGGAATATTTGGATTGACTAAAAAAAAGTGTTTTAATATTGAGTTTCCTTCACAACTTGTTTCAAATGCTTTAGCAGGAGGTGGAAAGCAAGAGCATTATATTTTAGAATCTGATTTAGAAAATGCAAATAAGATTGAAATTAATGTTGAAAGTTTGCCTTCTCCAGATACAATTGAACAAATTCAGGATAATTATGCTTTATTTGAAAATAAAGGAGTGGATTTAAATTTTAAATGATAAATAAAAAAAAGAAAATAATTGTTTTTGGTGGAAAGAAAATTAGAAGAAATTGGTATGATAATGAATGGTATTTTTCAATAGTAGATGTTGTGGAGGTTTTAACAGATAGTGAAACTCCAAGAAATTATTGGAAAGTTTTAAAGCATAGATTAAATAAAGAAGGAAGTGAGGTGGTTACATTTTGTAACCAACTGAAATTAGAATCTTTAGATGGAAAAAAATACTTAACTGATTGTGCAAATACAAAATCTATTTTTAGAATTATTCAATCTATTCCTTCAAAAAAAGCAGAGCCGTTTAAAAGATGGCTTGCAAAAGTTGGTTATGAAAGAGTTCAGGAAATAGAGAATCCAGAACTTGCACAAGATAGAGCAAAAAATTATTATGAAAAAAAAGGTTATCCTAAATCTTGGATTGATAAAAGAATTAGGGGGATTGCAATTAGGCAAGATTTAACAGACGAGTGGAAAGATCGAGGAGTTAATGAAAATAAAGAATATGCAATTCTTACAAACGAAATTGCAAAAGCAACTTTTGGAGTTGGAATTAAAGAACATAAAAAAATAAAAAGTTTAAATCCTAAATTTAAAAATCAGAATTTAAGAGATCATATGACAGATTTAGAATTAATTTTTTCAATGCTTGGTGAAGCATCAACCACAGAAATAACTAAAAATAAAGATGTTTTAGGTTTTGAAGACAACAAACAAGTAGCAATAAAAGGTGGCGAAGTTGCTGGAAAGGCAAGAATTGATTTAGAGAAAAAAAGTGGAAGAAAAGTTGTTAGTGAAAAGAATTATTTCGCTTCACAAAAGAAATTAAATAAGAAAAAAAAGATTATTACAAAATGAAAAACAAAAAATTAATTTTATCTGCAGTGTTTTTGTTAGTAGGAATTTTGTTAATTTCATTTGCTAGTGCTTATGCTCGGACAAATCAATATACTTCGTCTGGTTTTTTTCAAGGGGATTTTATGAAAACTCTAAATTATTTTGATAAAGATATGTGCCAGGCTGGGCAGGATTTTGTTTTACAAATTGATCCTGTTGGATGTGAACCTTCTGTTGTTAGAAGTGATTTGCTTGAAGAGCAAGATGTTCCTGTTTTTTGTCCTATTGTTGCTACAAAAATAAATCCTTTAATAAACGTTGAATCTATTTATCGTATAAGACTTGCAGGAGAGCATTCAAGAGATGTTTCTAATATTGGTTTTTTTCCTGCTCGTGCAGCATTAGGTGTTAATGATAACTTAAATATCCCTGTTATTTTGGATAATGTTGGTTATGCAGTTATTGTTTTAAAAAGACAGCCAAATGAGTCTGCAATGCCGGAATATGTTGAAGGAAATATTTCAGCAAAAATAAAATATAATATTAAAAATGCTTTTGGAATTGGAAGAGCAAATTTTTATCTTAAACAATTAAATGATAATGAATGGGAAAAAGAATATCAAAGGTATAGTTTTTGGAATGGAAAAGGATATTTAAGAGCAGAAGAAGTTGATAATGAAGGAGCAAGAATTTCTCTTTATTCTGGAACAACACTTCTTAGGGGAAAACAATCTTATCAAGAAAAAATTACTTCTGTTTATTTGAAAGAAGGAGAAGAATCTCAACAAATTTATATTCCTAGTTTTGATTATTGTATGGGCGGGCTTAATTTAAAATTAGATAGTGTTGAAGCTCCGGGTGTAACAGTAAGATTAAAAATTAATAATGATGAATTTGAAGTTGCAAAAGGTGATGAATTTTTAGAGGGTAAATGCCGAGTTTTAGATTTAGAAAAAAAAGGATTAAATCAAGAAGTGCATATTCATTGTAGTGAAGATGAACAAGGATTATTTGGAAGTTCAAATGATTTTTATTTAAGAATTGTTCCTGAAGTAAATTTAAGTGTTAATGGAACATCTAAAAAATATGTAATGGGAGAGAGGATTTATCAAGGAGAAAAAGAGGAGAAATCAATTTATTTTGCTTATGCTTATACAAAAAGAAATACTAAAGATAAAGATGATATTGTTGTTGTAGTTGTTGCAAGTCCAAGTTCTAAAGAAAAATTATCAGAAGATGATATTTCTCATTGGAATGATTTTGTAAAACAATACAGGACAGATCAAGAAATAAAAAAAGGATTTGACCTTCTTAAAGAAAGTTCTAAGACAATTAGGTCTTTTGGAAGTATGATGATTACAGGAGATGATATTTATTATATTCCTATTAAAAAAGAACCTGAAGATGTTAGGATTAGTAAAATTGAAGAAAATAAAAAAGTTAATGTTAAAGTTTTAGGATTAGTAAGTCCTTATGATGATAAATTTTCAGAAAATCCTAATTATACAAATGCAATGAATGATTTTGATATTTTGATTTCTGATTTTCCATATATAGAAGAAGATCAAGGAATTTCTGCTCCTTATGGTGAAAAAGCATTAGGTGAAAAAATTAAATTAGCAAGAGACACAAATCAAAAACAAACAATGAAAGAATTATGTGGGGAATTTTTTAGAGATTATCCAAATGCAAATTCTAGTGTTTCTGATGGAATTAAAATTTCTTGTAATGATGTTTTAGAATTAGCAAATTCAGAAATTTCCACAAGAAGTGTTTTAGTTAATAATGAATTAAAAGAAATAAAACTTCAAGGAATTTATGAACCAGCTTCTGAAGATTATAATGCAACAATTTTAATTGAACCTCCTAAAGGAAATTCTTTTCGTGAAGTTTTAACTTTGAATGAAGTTGTTTCTTTTGGTGAGGAAGAGGTTGGAGATTTAAAGAGTGGAGTAGTTGAAGCGGTATCTACAAAAGTTCAAGCAAAATTTGATACTGGTTTCTTAGAAAAAGTTAATCAAGTAGCTGATGAATTAGGAGTAGATCGAAATTATCTTTTGGCAATAATGCATTTTGAGACTGGAGGGAGTTTTAAACCAGGTGAAGCAAATAAAGCAAATAGTGGTGCTACTGGTTTAATTCAATTTATGCCAAAAACATACAATGGATTAACTAATAACGACGCTGACATAAAAATAAATAGTGATGGCTTAAAATATATTAAACAACTTTCAGAAATGACTCAAATTGAGCAGATGGATTTAGTTGAAAAATATTTTAAAAGGAATGGCGGCAAAAATTTAAAGACTTTATCAGATGCATATATGGTTGTTTTATATCCTGAGGCTGTAGGAAAATCAGAAGATTATATTTTATTTAAAGATACAAGTATGGCATATAAACAAAATGAAGGATTAGATGAAAATGAAGATGAAAAGATTACTAAACAAGAAGCTTCTTCAAAAGTGTTAGATTCTTACAAGTACATAGTTAAAGAATTAGGAGAGAGGACATCTACTGAGACAAATAGTGGCGAACATATAAAACTCTTATCACTTGATACTGATTCAGCTAAAATAAATTTTGTTTATGAATCAAGCGAGAGAAAAGAAACTTTTGATTCAAGGCAATTAAATTTGCAGTTAGATAAACCATCTTCTTATAAAGGTTATACTTTTACTTTGAAAAAAGTTAATTTGAAAAAAGTTGCAAAGGTTTCTATAATTCCTAATATTAATTATGCTGATTCAAATGCAACATTTAAGTTTAAAATTGGAATTGAAAAAAGAGGAATTCAGTTAGCACCTGATAAAATTAAAGAAAAAATTGAAAATTTAGATAAATCAATTGAGCAATGGGAAAAAATTTCAGAAGGTCTTGGAAAAACAGTTAAAACACTGAAAGCAACTTGCTTAGCAACAGGAGCTGGATTAACAATAAAAAATTTAGTTAATAATGCAGGTGGAAAAGGAATTGCTCGACAAAAAGTAATGAGAGAAGCAGGTGGTTGGTATGAAAAATGTGCAGACATGGTTAATAGTGGAAAATATAGTTCTTCTGAAGAATGTTTGATTAAAGAATCAGATAAGATTGATGAAGATGTTCAATTGGTAAAAGGAATAATTGATAAACAACAAGAAGAAATAAAAGAAATTGAAAAACCTCTCAAAGATATAAAATTCTTAAGACAAACTATTATTAATACTGAAAAATTTACAAAAGATTATGTTGTAAAGGTTAATCAAGCTTTGGGGGAGATTAGTGCTCCTTGTGATGAGGTTGATATGAAGAATATGCCTGGTTTAATTTTAAATGAAACAGATATTGAAAAATTAAAAGAAATTGAACTTTATTCAATGGTTCTTAGAGAAGATTCAAATAATGAAATGGCTAAAGAAAGGTTATGTTCTATTTTAGTTGATATGCAGAAAAATTCAGAATCAGATATTATTACAAATTCTATAAAACAAAATTTGCAAAAACAAAATTTTGATTTTGAAATTAATTCTTATGGTGGTGAAAAATCTATTATGGGGGTTTATACTGGAAAATTAGTTTTGGGAAGCAAAATTGAGGGGAATTGGGAAGGAAAAGAAAAGGAAGTGAATTATCCAATTGAGATTATTACTTATGATAATCAACCCTATGTAATAATTTTGCAAGGAACAGGTTCTGATTATATTATTAAAGATGCTTATAAATATAAAAAAACTTCTAATAACAAAATTATTTTGGGGGAAAATAAAAAAGAGAAGTTTCAAAAAATATTTTCTAAATTTAAAAAATACGACAAATCTTCTTATGAAAATGAATTCAAAAGTTCTTCATCAGAGCCTAAATATCCTATTGTTAGTTTTTATGAAACAGAACCTTATTTAGGTTTACCTGCAATTGTTCCTTTTGATTTAAAGCATGGTTGGTATGCTGCTTCTAAAGCGACTTTGCCTACCGGATCAAATATTAAAAGTTATGATTCATCTGGAAAAGTGAATAGTTTTTGGTTGTGTAATGTTGGGAAAAATGGAATTGAAGAATTTAATTTAGGAACAAGAGATGATATTTGCCAGATGATTAATATTGGAACTAGTCAGACATATCAGCAGTTTTATGGTTTAGGCACAAGTGAAACACAAAGTTTATTTGTATATGCAGTAAATGCCATTGAAACTGCATCTGAACAAAGAATGAATAAACCAAATATTAAAAGTGTTAAGATTAAAACTCCTAGTGGTTATGAAAATATTAAAGTTGGAAAACCAGCAACAAATATCCCTGATATTCAGTGTGAAGATTTTATGTCTCCAAAAGAATGTAATATTTTGTTTAATGTTTGTGATCCTGTGATTTGTCCTCCAAGCAGATGTGATTTTGGAGGAACTTATCCGGTTCGAGATGTAATTCAAACAGGAATTATTGGAAGCACTCTTTTGTGTTTGCCTAATTGGAAAGAAAAAATATATATTCCTATTTGTTTGTCTGGAGTTAATGCAGGTGTTGAAAATTGGGTTTCTATTTTAAGATCATATAGAGATTGTTTGCAAACAAATTTAGATACAGGTGAAACAATTGGAATTTGTGATGAAATGCAAAGTGTTTATTTATGTGATTTTTTCTGGAGACAGTCTTTTCCATTGGCCAAACTTGTTGTTCCTAAAATTGTTTCTTCAATAATGGGGCAAAGTGCTCATGGAGGTGGAGAATATCTAAGTGTTCAAAATGCATGGGACACTACAAGCAAAGCTGTTAATTATTTTACTCAAATTTATGGTGTAAATTCATACAAAGCATTTAAAGCTCGTTCTACAGAAGAACTTGGAACAGAAGTTTGCAGAAAATATTTTTCAATTGGAGGTCCAAAATTGTCAAATTTATTTGATGCTTTAACAGAACCTGATTCTCCTGTGCAGTTTAATGGAAGATTTAGTGAAACACTTTTCACTAGTTTAACAAATCCTCCTACTTCACATTATAAAGTTTTTTACACAATTTATGCTGGAAAAGATAGAGGTGCTTATTATAGTGTTTATTTAAAAGGTGCTAATGAAATTTCTTTTTATCAAGACACTACTTTTTCAAAATTTGTTGATTCTGGTTATATTCCAAAAGGAGAGTATGCAACAGAAACAAAAGATTTCACAGCTCCTTCTGGTTATCAGCAATTATGTATTATGGTTAATGGATATGAAGAGTGTGGGTTTAAAGAAGTTTCAACTTCAATAGCTGTTGATTATTTGCAAGCTGAATACCTTAAAGAGCAATCTGTTAAAAAAGATATTAACACAGAAAGTGCATGTATTTCTGGAACAGCTAGTTTGTATAATTTGCTTGACCCAAATATACAATCAGGTGTTGAAGGTGCAATTAATCCTGCAATTTATCAAAGAGGAATTATTAGAATTTGTGCAACAGAAAATCCAGGAAAAGGAACAGACACAAGTGTAGAAGGTCAGAGATGGGTTGAAGTTGGTTATTGTGGGGATAAAAATGTTAAATGCTGGTTAGATAGAGATAGTGTTGAAGATGCAATTAATTCACCTGATATTCTTAAATATCTTACAAATGGAACAATTACAAATGTTAGAGATGTAGCTTTAGATCAAATTGAAGAAAATTATAGAGATTACTTAAAAGGAGAAGATTTTAATGTGAAACATTTTAAGAAGAAAATAGAAGAGATTGAAGCACTGGAGATTGGGAAAAAGATTTCTCCAATTACTAAGCTTTTACCAAATGTTTATTTTAATGATGAAAAAGCTAAATTATTTTTTATGAGAGGAAATGCTTTTGCTAGTTTGGCAAAGTTGGAATATGGGAAAAAGAAAGTTGAAGAAGTTTCTGAAGAAGAAGGAAGACATGATTTATGTAAAAAAGAAGAGGGTAAAGAATTTGAGTGTATGAATAAAAAAGAAGGAACAGAGTGTGTTAAAAACCTTTGTCTTGTTGGTGATGATAAATCTAATGAGGATATTCAATGTTGCAAACCAAAAGCAACAGAAGAAGAAGTTAAAGAAGAAGCTGTTGTTGAAGAAGAAAAAGAAACAACAGAAGACGAATTTGTTTCTCCTACATTTGAATTTCAAGATGGGACTTTACATGATAATTTTTATTATAAATTTGATAATCAATGGTATTGGTCTCATAATACAAAGTTATGGATGACAACTTCTCAATTAAAAATTACTAAGGTATTTTTGAGCTTTATAAATAATCCTACTAAAAAAGATAAAGATTTTATTTCAAAATTAGAAAATAAAACTTACTATCAAGGTTTAAAACTTTTAATTAAGAGGACTAAGGATAGTAACAAGGGTAGTTTAGTTGCAGGAAATGTTGAAATGGATAATAAAAGAATTTTTAATGTTGAAACTGACTCAAATAAAATGAGTTTTAAATATGATAAATATGTTTGGTTTTGTAGATTTAAAGTATATGATTGGCATCAAGATCCAAATTGCAAAAACAACCAAGAAGAATACATTTGTTGTAATTTAGTTGAGAATTATAAAAATGATTTATATGGAGGAGCAAGATTTATTTTTGAACAAGCTTCTAAAACTTCTTAATCTTGAATAGATACAAATTAAGAAAAATTCTTTTTTAAAATATGCAAATTAAAGTTGTATATTCTTATTTTTAGTAATTATGCGGAGACAAGGATTTGAACCTTGGTAAGCACTAAGCTATCAGGTTTCTTACAATTACAAATTAAGTTAATACTTAACTAAAGGCGTTTTTCTTACCAAGAAAGAAAAAAATTGATTTTTCTTTAGTTTTTCTTACTAAGTTAGAAAAGTTTATAAACTTTAGAAATTTCTTTTTAATATGGAAAATAAAAATATTGATGAGGATAAAAGTTTTATTAATGAAAAGGCAAATATTCTAAAGAAAACAGCAAAAGAATATTTTGATTCAGGAGAAGATGAATTCAGAAAAGAAAGATATAATTCTTCACTTATTTTATATTTTAAATCTTTAATTGCTTTGGTTGATTTGTTTATATTGCAAAAAAAAGGAAATACTCCTTCATCACATACAGAGAGGTTTAGAATAACTAAAAATTTTTTCCCAGAAGTTTATGATATTGTTGACAGAGATTTTCCTTTTTATCAAGATAGTTATGTTCATTTCATGACTAAAGAATTATCAGAAATAATAAAAAATGACACAAAAATTATGGCAGAAAAAGCTAAAATTAAATTATAGTAAAGATGTTTTTGAGATAGTTCAATTTGGATCTTCTATAATTGAAGGAAAAATTCCAAATGATTTAGATATTGCAGTAATATTTAATAAAATTTCTTTAAAAGATCAATTAATTCATTCTCAAAAAATAAAAAAACAACTCCAGAAAATTTCTAAGTTGCCAATTCATATAAAATCTTTTGATTTATATTCTTTTTTTGATAAATCAAATTTTGCTAAAGACAATATTTTATTTTATGGAAAAAGTTTGATTTCTAAGGATTATTTTAGTAAAAAGTTTGGATTTTCTCCAAGAATACAAATATATTATTCATTAAGGGATTTAAAGAAAAAAGATAAAGTACGATTTAATTATATGCTTAATGGAAGAAGAGGAGAATATGGTCTGTTAAGAAAATATAAAGGTCAATTATTAAAACCAGGTTTAATTGAAATTTTTCCAGAACATGAAGAAATCTTTATTAATTCTATTAAAAATATAACTCATAATTTTAAATTAAGAAAAATTCTTTTTTAAAATATGCAAATTAAAGTTGTATCTTCTTATTTTTAGAAAATGCGGAGACAAGGATTTGAACCTTGGTAAGCACTAAGCTATCAGGTCCTAAACCTGACCCGTTTGACCACTCCGGCATCCCCGCATAGAAATATAATTAATTGTTTATATAAAAATCTTTAGAATTCTTTCTTTTTTTAAATTACTTGTTCTTCTTTCTTCTTCTTTGTTTCTGCTTCTTTTTCTTTTATTTTTTCTTCTAAATTGAGTTTTTCAATTAATTCTTTGTATCTGTTTCTAATTGTAACTTCTGTTATTCCTGCAATATCTGCAACTTCTCTTTGTGTTTTTTTCTGATCATTCATTAAAGCAGCGACGTATAATGAAGCTGCAGAAATTCCAGCAGGTCCTCGCCCAGATGTTAATTCCACTTTTTCTGCTTCTTTTAATAATTTTAATGCTGCATTTTGAGTTTTTGGAGAAAGTTTTAATACAGAAGAAAATCTTGAAATGTAATCTTTAGGAGAACTTTGTTTTACTTTGATTCCAAGTCTTCTAATTATGAATCTATAAGTTCTTCCTATTTCTTTTCTTTCTATATCCGAAGCTGTTGTCATCTCATCTAATGTTCTTGGGATATTGTAAGAACGACAGGCTGCGTATAAGCAAGCAGCAATTACAGATTCCATGCTTCTTCCTCTAACCATGCCTCTTTGCAAAATATAATTATAAATTCTTGAAGCTTCATCTTTTACAACATTTGGCAGATTTAAATAAGAAGCAGTAATTCTTAATTCAGCCATTGCAAGTCTTAAATTTCTTTCAATTGAAGTTGAAACTCTTTCCTGCCATTTTTTTAATCTTAAGAATTTTCTTGTTTGTTTTGGTTCTAATCTATAAATATCAGAAATTTCTCCAACATTTGTTGTTAATCCTTTGTCAAATTTTTGCATAGAAATTGGAGCTCCGCCCCGGCCTTTTTTTTCAGATTTATCAAATTTTCCAGACAAGTCAGCTCCAGAATCAACCATTTTCTCTTCAATAACAAGGCCACAATCATTACAAATTATTTCTCCTAGATGAGGGTCATATGTTAAATTAATACTTCCACATTCAGGACATTTTTTTATAGCATTACTCATTTTAGAATTTTAAATTAGCGTAAAGTTTATAAATACAAACCCTTTATAAAGCTTTTGGTTGGTGTTATTTTTTAAAAGTAGTGGAAGTTATTATTCAACCAAAACCCCATTAATCATTCCTTCTTGAGTTGGTCTGTTTGTTATTTTAACTTTTCCTAATTCTGTTTCAACAATTGTTCCTTTTGTTAAAATATTTTGTCGTGCAAGAAATCTGTTTGAAGGTGTTTCAAGAACATTTTTTATTTCAGTTTTTTTTGTTTTATTAGCTTTTTTCACATTAATAATCTTTCCTTTTAATAAAAATATTTTTTTATTTCCTCCAAGTGTTCTAATTGTTTTTCTTTTTTCTTCTCCGATTTTTACAATTCTTTTTTGCCCAGATCTTTCGTAAGCTTTCTTTTTTCTTCTTTTAATATATTTTCCGCCTGTTATTTTTTTTCCTAATTTCATATTAATTGAATTGGATTTTTGTTTATAAATCATTCGGTATGCAAATCTTTAAAAAGAAATTTTCTATAAAGGATTATGGCTATACTGAAATCAACCAAGTAGGTCTAAAGAAAGATTTCGTGTAATCATTTTATAAATAAAATGGCTAATGTAATAACAAGACCTTTGGATTTGTTAAATAATTCTAAGGGTCAAGAAGTTTTAGTGGAATTGAAAGGAAATAAACATTTTGTAGGAACATTGTTAGCTTTTGATATCCATATCAATTTGGTATTGGATAATGTGAAAGAAATGGAAAACAATGAAATAAAGAAAAATTTAGGATTGACTTTTTTAAGAGGAGATACTATTATTCTTGTTTCTCCGGCTTCAACTGCTTTGAAGTCAGAATAATTGCGTTTTTAATTTTATTTTCGTAAGGCTTAGTGTTTTGAATTAGTTGGGACTTTACTAGAAAATCTAATAACAAATAAAAAACATTAATAGCAAATTAACCAAGTAGGTCCAGAGGAAGATTTTTACTTATTTGCTAAATTTAAATAAAAAAATTAATCCTAACTTATAAAAACCTTTTTTTCTTAATAAAATAATGACCCAAAAAACAAAAATAACTTTCCTTGGAACATCTGGTGCAATTCCTAGTGCTAAAAGAAATTCAACTTCAATTTTATTAAATTATAATGAAGAAAATATTTTAATTGATTGTGGCGAGGGAACACAAAGACAAATTAGAAAAGCTCATTTAAATCCGTGTAAGGTTAATAGAATTTTAATTACTCACTGGCACGGGGATCATGTTTTAGGGATTTCAGGATTGTTGCAGACTTTGGCTTTAAGTGGTTATAACAAAATAATGCATATTTATGGTCCAATAGGAACAAAAAAATATATTCAAGAGATGATGAAGACTTTTATGTTTGCTGGGGAAAAATATGAAATTAAAGTTGAAGAAGTTTCAGGGAATTTTTTTGAGACAAATGATTTTTATTTGAAAGCAGAAAAAATGCAACATGGAATTCCAACTAATGCTTATAGTTTTGTTATTAAGGATAAAATTAGAATTAATAAGAAAAAATTAGCAAAAACAAAAATTTCAGGACCAATTTTAAAAGATTTAAAAAAAGGTAAAGATATTATTTATAAAAATAAAAAATATAAAGCAAAAGATTTAATTTATTTAGAAAAAGGAAAAAAAATTTCATTTGTTTTAGATACAAGAATGAATAAGATGATTATTCCTTTTATTAAAAATGCTGATTTATTTATTTGTGAATCTACTTTTTCAAAAGAATTAAAAGAAAAAGCAAAAGAGTATTTGCATATGACTTCTGAAGATGCTGCAAATGTTGCGAAAAAAGCAAAAGTTGGAAAATTAATTTTAACACATATTAGTGCAAGATATGAAAAAAATATGAAATTGATTTTAGATGAAGCAAAGAAAATTTTCAAGAATTCTTATTTAGCTAAAGATTTGGATGTTCTTGAGATATAGAAAGATTTTAAATACATTTGTTTCTTTGTTTAATTATGCTCTGGTAGCTCAGCCTGGATAGAGCGACTGCCTTCTAAAAGCGAAGAGAGTTTTTCTCTCACTTTCCTTTTTGGAGAAAGAAGAAAGCAGTAGGTCGCAGGTTCAAATCCTG
>CAYVGH010000009.1:0-13084 GCA_964451185.1 Candidatus Woesearchaeota archaeon
TAGGGTAAACAAAGGAACATTATTTGCATTAAAAAGATTTGAAAAGTTCAGAAGAAAAACAACCCATAATTTCTCTAAGCAAGCCTATTGTTTCAAAGCAGATATTAAACATTATTTTCAAGAAATTAATATAGAAATTTTGTTGAAAATTATTAAAATAAAAATAAAAGATAACAAAACTATTTGGTTAATTAAATTAATCTTAGATAATTTTGAAGGAGAAAAAGGCATATGCCATTAGGCAATTTAACTTCACAATTTTTTGCTAATGTTTATCTCAATGAATTAGATTATTTTGTAAAACACAAATTAAAAGCAAAATATTATATTCGTTATGTTGATGATTTTGTTATTTTACATTCTTCAAAAGAACAATTAAAAATTTGGAAAAAAGAAATTAGTAAATTTCTAAATGAAAAACTAAAACTTGAACTCCACCCAGACAAATCAAGAATAATTAATCTTTCAAGGGGAATTGATTTTGTTGGATTTAGAAATTTTTATTATTTTAAACTCTTAAGAAAAAGAAATATAAAAAATATGCAAATAAAGATTAATTTATTCTACAATAAGAAAATAAGTTTAGAAGATTTTATTGAATTTTTTCAAGGTTGGAATGCTTATGCAAACTGGAGTAATGATTATAATTTATTAAAACCTAAGCACTAAACTCCTTCTCACTCCGAAATTCCTTCTCATCAATCTCAGCAACCCTAACAATTTTCCCAACTCTTTTTGATTCTTCTCTAATCTTTGCAAAATCTTTTGAATCTTTTAATTCTTCTGGAATTTCAATTTTCTCAATTACAAAAATATGACTAATTATAGCTTTACTAAAATTTTCTTTTTCAAAAACAAAATTTTTCATAATTTCCAAATCCGGAGTTTTCAAAGAACAAAAATCAATTTTAGGTTTTTCATCTTTTTTACCCGCTTTTCCAGATTTTGGTTGTTTTGGTTTTATTTTCAAAACATCTTCTCCAACAATAAAACTCAAACCAAAAAAAGTCTTTGGAAATTTCTCTAACAAACCAAGTATTTCATTACCGGACATTTCAGAATCAATTAAATATCTCTTTACCCCTTGAAATTGTTTTATTCCCTTAAATTCCAATTCCCCTTTTAAATCAGAAGTAGAAATAATTGCACCAACAATATTTGTCTTTTCTTCTCCTAATTTCCGAGCCAAATCTTCAACAAATCCATTAGCAAATTCAGCAGAAGTTTTTATTGTATACTTTTTTTTGGTTTTTTTTACTTTAATTAATGCTTTATTTTTAAATTCACCTTTACTAAATTTTTGAAATTGTAAATGAATAGAATTATCTATTCTTCCATCAAATATTTTTTTTATGAAATTCATATAATTTATTTGTTTAATTCTTTTATAAAACTTCCCAAACAAACCTTTATAAATTTAGAATTCTACTTTAACTTAAAGCAAATTTATAAATTAATTTGTATTATCTTTTTTAAATAAAGGGATTAAAAAAATAAAGAGGAAAAATGGATAAAGAAAATATAAAATTTTTATTACCCCTTTTTATGGGAAATAAAAATGGATAAAGAATATTTTAGAAAAATATCTTCTATTGGAATAATTTTAATTTTATTAGTTCTCTTATTTTTTTTAATTAAACCAATTCTTTTATCAATAATTGTAGCAATTATTCTTGCATTTCTTTTTTCTCCATTATATGAAAAATTAGCTAAGTTTTTGAAATCCAAAAATCTTTCAGCTTTTTTACTTTGTATACTTCTCCTTACAATAATTTTTGTTCCTATTTGGTTTTTTGGGCCTACATTAATAAATCAATCTATTAAAATTTATTTTAAATCCCAGCAAATGGATTTTGTAACCCCCTTACAAAAAATTTTCCCATCTTTGTTTGCTTCAGAGGTCTCTTCAAAAGAAATTGGTTCTGCGATTTACTCTTTTGTAACAAATTTAACAAATTCAATAATGAATTCATTTTCAGATTTAATAAGAAATTTTCCAAGATTTTTTTTACAATCTTTAGTAGCTTTTTTTGTATTTTTTATTGCATTAAAAGAACAAAAAACAATTGTAAATTATTTTAAAAGTCTTTTACCTTTTTCAAAAGAAATAAAAAATGAATTAATTAAATCTTCAAAAGAGATTACCACCTCTGTTCTTTATGGTCAAATTTTTATAGGGGTTCTTCAGGGACTTCTTGTTGGAATAGGTTTTTTTATTTTTAAAGTTCCAAATTATTTATTTCTTACAATTATTGCCTGTCTTTTGGGTGTTATTCCAATTATTGGAACTTCCATAGTTTGGATTCCTGTTATGATTTATTTAATTGTAAAAGGAAATCTTAGCTTAGCTATTGGGGTTGCTTGTTTTGGTCTTCTTGCTTCAGGAATTGATACTTTTGTTAAACCAGTAATAATTTCTAAAAAAACCATGTTACATCCTGCATTAATTTTAATTGGAATGGTGGGGGGTTTATCTTTGTTTGGAATTTTAGGAGTAATTTTAGGCCCATTAATTATTGCTTATTTATTAATTATTTTAGAAATTTATAGAGATAAAAAAACTCCTGAAATCTTTATGCAGAAACCAAAATTAAAGAGGAATTTTTTAAATAAAAAATAAATATTTTATTACAAGGCGAAGTCAAAGATTTTGTATTTGTCTTTTTTAAAAATATAAAAAAATAACTATGAAACTGAAAGTTAAGTTTTTAAAGTGGTCTGCAGGAATTCCCGTTGCTATGCTTCAGAAAGATACTGCTGCTAAATTAGGAGTTAAGACTAAAGGGCGTATTTCTTTGAGAACACTATCTAAATATCCTAAAGAACTTTCCATTCTTGTGGATACTATTGAAGGATTAGTTAGAAAAAATGAAATTGTTGTTTCTTCTGAAATCAGGGCAAGAATGAAATTAAGAAAAGGGCAGCTTGTGGATGTTAATCTTGCAGAAATGCCTTATTCTTTAAAATTTATTAAAAAAAAAATAGACAAAAAAAAATTATCTAAAAAAGAAATAGAGCAAATAATTTTAGAAATTGTGAACAATGAATTATCTGAAGCAGAAATTGCATTATTTATTTCTGCTATGTATATTCAAGGAATGAATTTAAAAGAAACTTCTTATTTAATCAAATCAATATTAAAATATGGAAATACTTTTAAATTAAAAGAAAAATATGTTGTTGATAAACATTGTATTGGTGGAATTCCTGGAAACAGAACAACTCCAATAATTGTTTCTATTTGTGCAGCAGCTGGTTTAACAATGCCAAAATCTTCTTCAAAAGCAATTACAAGTGCTGCAGGAACAGCAGATGTTATAGAAGCAATAGCACCTGTTTCTTTTTCTACTTCTGATTTAAAAAAAATTTTACATAAAACAAATGCTTTTTTAGTTTGGGGAGGTGCTTTTGAAATGGTTCCTGCAGATTCTAAGATTATTCGGGTGGAAAAAACACTAAAAATTGATCCAGAATCTCAATTACTTGCATCAATTATGTCAAAAAAACTTGCTGTAGATAGTAAATATATTTTAATTGATATTCCTTATGGAAAAACAGCAAAGGTTACTAAACAAAAAGCATTAAAATTAAAAGAAAAATTTGAAAAACTTGGAAAATATTTTAAAAAAAATTTAAAAGTTGTTTTGACTAAAGGAAATCAGCCAATTGGAAATGGTGTTGGTCCAATTTTAGAACTAAAAGATGTTTTAAAAATTTTAAATCCTCAGGAAATCGGACCTAAGGATTTAGAAGAGAAATCTTTATTTCTTGCAGGAAAAATTTTTGAAATGACTAAAAAAGCAAAGAAAGGAAAAGGGTTTCAAAAAGCTCAAGAAATTTTAAGTTCTGGTAAAGCATTTGAAAAATTTAAAGAAATAATTAAAATCCAAGGGGGGAGAATAAGAGAATTTAAATTTGCAAAATTTAAGCATAATATTTTATCTAAAAAATCTGGAAAAATTGTTGAAATGAATAATAAACAAATAAATTCTCTTGCAAGAGTTGCAGGATGCCCAGCAGACAAAGCTTCAGGGCTTTATCTCTATGTTCATAAAAAAGACAAAGTAAAAAAAGCAGAGAAATTATTAACAATTTATTCAGAATCTAAATTCCGTCTTAATATGGCAATAAGATTTTATCAAAAAAACAAGCCAATAAAGATAAAATAGATAATAACAAATAATTTAAACAACTTTTTCTTTAATTTATTATGAGGAGAAATTGTAAAGAACAATTAATAGATTATTTTATAAAAAATCTGAAAAAAAATTACACACCAGACACTCTTAAATGGGCTTTAATAAATCAAGGATATTCTCGTGTTGCAGTGGAAAGATCATTAGAAGAAGCTCAAAAAGAAATTGCAAAACAAGCTCCTGTTTTTAAAGAAAAACCATTAATAAAATATCAACTTTTTGATCAAAATAATAATCCTATTAAATTTAAAAAACATTGGTGGAAAGAGTTTTTGAACTTTTTTAAGAAATAGTAAGATTTTTTAACTCTTTAATTAGTCTTAATAATAAGCCTCCATCGCATAGTGGTATTGCACCAGACTTGAGATCTGGGCCCTTTGGGCACGTAGGTTCAATTCCTGCTGGGGGCGTTTTCAATGCTATCTTTAGGCAACTTTGCAAAAAAAAAGAGCAAAGATGAATCCTGAAAAAACAATATAAAGTTTTCAGGAGAGAACAACCAAATTGTTAAAGGTTCTCTTTAGATAGCATAATTCTTCATGAATTGAAGGTGCGTAAATTCAAAAAGATTTTCGTTTTCAAAAAACGCCACGTTGGTTTAATTCTTTTTTTAACGAAAAAAGGATTAATGAAAATTTCAAAGAAATTTACTTCAATTCCTGCTGGGGGCGTTTATTTTATAAAATCCTCTCCCTTCTTCTTTCCATGAAAATAAAAAACTTTTTCAAAGAATATTGGATTTTTCTCTCAATTTTATTAACTTTAATATTTTGGTTTATTTATTCATATTCAAGCCAAGGTTTTATTCATTCATTACTTAATTTAAATCAACAAACTACTGAAAATTTTATTAATTCTTTTGGTTCTTTTTCTATTATAATTTTTGTAGTTTTAGTTATTTTAGAAGTGGTTGTAGCCATTATCCCTCCTGGAGCATTATACATTGTTGGAGGTTCTGTTTATGGTCCTTTTTTTGGGGGCTTGTTGTCTTTGATAGGAAATATTTTAGGGGCATTTATAGCATTTAAAATTGCTAGAAAATATGGAAGAAAAGTAATTGAAAAAAAAATAAATAAGAAAAAATTAAGAAGATTAGATTCCTTTACCTACAAACATGGAAGTTTGTCTTTATTTTTATTAAGAATAAACCCCTTAACTTCTAGTGATTTATTTAGTTATATTTATGGATTTACTAAAATTAAAACTTGGAAATTTCTTTTATTTACTTCTGTTGGTTTAATTCCTTTAATTTTTACACAATCTTATTTTGGAAGTTTTATAAATAAAAATTCAATAATTTTTCCAATTTTAATTTTATTTACTTTTTTATTTTTATTATTAATAGGCTACTTTGTGATAAAACAATTAATAATAAAAACAGGAAAGCAAATTGAAAAAGAAATAAAACATATTAAGTATAATCATAAACTTTAATTTTAAAAAGTTTAAAAAATCATAATGAAACATAGAAAAAAAATTTTAATAATTATTGGAGTGTTGTTTTTAATTTTAATTGGAATTATTTTGTTTAATAATTTTAAAACACCTGATGAAATTCCACAAACAATAAATACTCAACCAAGTACAAGTCAACCTGTAAAAGTAGTTCCCTTAACAGATGAGCAAAGACAAAAAGTAGAACAAACAATTTTATCAAGTGATTTTTTCTATGACATACCTGAAGAAAATCCAATCTCTCTGAGATTTTTCTATTTTGAAAATAGCCAAAGAGTTTGGCAAGATACTTTTTATATGGGTCATGGAGAGTTGCTCCAAAGTGCACAAGCTGGAATTAAATTAACTTTACATTCAAAATATATAAAAGAATTCAATTGAAATAATTTATGCGAAGTAATACAAACTGCAAACGCAAACAGAAATTTGGGTTTTGAAAGTCAATACAGCGAAGGAAAATTACTTTGGAAATATAAATCAATGTTAAAACATAGAGATTGTTTTGGTTTTTAAAGAAGAATTAGTTAAAAATGAATTTTATTGCAATAATTCTTAAAAAGGAATTAATCATATTTGATTTATGGATATAGATGGCTTTAATGTTTTAGATTTATCAGGTTATTTTAGAACAGCATTTGATAAAGAGATTTTTGAAGAATTTGAAGGAATTGATGATTTAGAAGACTATTTTTTAGGTGCTCCCTATGAATTTACTATTTGCTGGGATGATTATTGTGTCGAAGAAGATTTTGTAACTGACGTTGAAATTCAGGAGTGGATTGAACAGGAAAAGAGTAAAGGTAGAAAACCTGAAGAAATTGATATTTTACAATTTCTTAAGAAAGATAAAAAGAGTAATGAACTGTTAGAAAAGGAAGAAATCTTCGAAATGGAAAAAAATAAGCGTCTAAAAGAATATTCTAAATTATATCCAAGCATTGATTTTGAAGTTGGAGAGGCTGGCTGGGGAGGTGGTGAATTTTATCTTGCACCTAAAAATCGTGAGGCTTTTCTCCTTTATGCCAGAACAAATAGCATTGGAAAAGAGATGTGGGATAAATTTAGAGAAAAAAATATTAATGAATTTCTTTTAATAAAAAGTGTTTATGATAAAACTCTTCCAGTTTCTGAAAAAAAAGAATTGATTTCTTTATTGTCTAAGAGAAAACCCAAAAATTTTAATCAACATTTAGAATATCTTGCCTTAAATGATGAATCAACAGATTGTAGACATGTGGCTTTAGGAGAATTATATAATTCTACTAAGAATATTAATAAAAAAACATTAGATTTTTTATTAGAAGATTTTCCTGTTTTCACTCTTTCAGAAAATATCCCTTTTGCTTTATCTGTTTTATGTTTTGGAGCCCTTAAGAAAAGAAAGAATCTTGAAAACAAATTTATTGATGTTCTCGAAGTTTGTAAGAATAATCTTTGTTCTAAAATGGAAGATTCAGAAAAAAGAAAAGATGTTGTGAACCCCTATCTGTTTGACAAAGATGAAAGTCTTTTTACAGATACATTAAAAACTTTTATGGTTTATGAACCAAATAGCGCTTTAATTTATTTTAAAAGTTTAATAAGCCATAAACAGATAGGATGGCTTGTCAATAAAATAACTAAGCAATTTTTAGATGAAGCATCTTTTGATGGAAAAAGAGAATATTCAAATTATCTTATTAAACAAAATTTAAATGAAATTTCTTATCTAGTTAATAATTCAAAAGAATTAGATAAAGTTGGAGATTTTTATTTTCCTAAAGAAAATTTAAAAGAAAAAATTTTAAGCGAGCATAAATTTTTCCGTCTTCTCCAAAAATTCAATGAACCTTTAATTAAAATAAATCATAATTATTCAAAAGTCAATGAAGAATTTATAGAAAAGATAAATAAATCTAATCTTGAATTTAGAGAAACTTGCTTTAGAAAAGAGAATCCGCAAGCTGAAGTGAAAAAGTATTTTAATAAAACAAACAAATTAATTAATGATTTTGCTTCTTCTGCAAAAGCAATTTTACCTTAGTAAAATCTAATTTTAACTAAAAAAATCCAAAACTCTAATATCTGGACTTAACAAATCAATTTTATCTTCTTTAAATCTTAATCCACGATAAATTTTTTGCAATAATTCTCTTCTTGCTTTATCTCTATAAAACATCCAATAATATTGAGGATGGGTTTTATTTAAAATTCTCCAAAAAGCATCCTGAACATTTGGATTTGGATATTTTGTAAAAACAATACTATTACATTCTTCACCTGGAAAATCCATGCCTCTTGATGCACGAGTTGAAAATAAAATATCTTTTTTACCTTGCTTAAATTCTTCAATTAATTTTCCAACTTTATCTTCCTCTTGAATTTCATACAATTCATTCTTACTAATTAAATTCTTTAAATCAAATTCTTGAATTTCTTGTTCAGAAGGTAAATCAGAAAAACTTTGAATGTGAACTAAAACTGGCTTTGTTGCAATTTCAAGGCATTTATCCAAAGCAATTAAATAATCTTTTCTAGTATTTTTTCCACTTGAAAAATTAGAATATTTACAATCCATTTCCAAACCTGTTTTTTTAATTTTAATTTGTCCTTGTTCCTGAGTTTCTGCTTCAATTATTTTAAATTTTTCAATACCAAAAATATTTTTTAAAACTTCTTTAGAATGAATTGTCCCAGACATAAGAATAATTATTTTATTTTTGTCAACCATTTGTTTAAATCTTTTAGCTAGATTAGTTGTCACAACACTTGCAATTAATGTTTCATCTTTTTTTGTAAATGTAATATAAGTATCTTCTAAAAAATCTTCAAACATTTTTGCAGATTCTTCAACATCAAATAAATAATTTTCATTATCTACTTGTTCTAAAAATTCAGAATTCTTTAAAAAAATTCTAAACAAATCATAAATTCCTGTTTGTTTTAATGGAATTATTTCCTTAGCTTCAATAGAATTTTTTATTTTTACATCTTTTTTTAATTGTTTTACAATCTCTCTTATTTCATTAATTATTCTTTCTTCGTCTTTATTTTTCCCAAAAACAGAATTCAAAGAATTTTGCAATCTGTCAATGTTTAAATTTTTGTGGTTTGAAAATTTATCTAAAAATTCATCACACTCATCAATGATTTCAACTTCTGTTTTTGGTTTTCTATTTAATAAAGATTCTAATTTATATTTTTCAGAATTAAAAATAATAACATCTGAATCAAGATAATAATTGAATTGTTCATAAAATTTGCATCCAGGTGTTCTTTGATAAAAAATAAATTCAGTATTATTTAATCCTTGATATTTTCTTTTTTTTGCACCAACAAAACTTTTCCCTTTAAGTTCATATTTTGAAGAAATAACAGGACACCAGTAAGGGCAAGCACCTGCAATAGAGACTCTTTTTATATCTTTTATATCTAAAAAATCCTTTAAATTTACATCTCGATTTTGTTTTAAATATTCTTTAATTTTTCTAATATTTTTTTCTTTAATTTCTATTTTACAAGGAATATTAAAATTATCAGCAGAAATATCGTTTCCAATTGTTTCCTGAATTTTTTCTCTTTTTCCTTCAAAGATATCATTAAGTTTGGAATTAATTTCCCGTTTTAAAACTGGAATTGCATTTTTTTTATCTTCTAAAAATTTACATTTGTGATTTCTTCTTCCAGTCATTACAGAAATTTTTAATTTTTCATTATTTTCTTTTAATAAATATTTATTTTTCTCATAATCTTTTTTATATTGCGCTTGAAGATTTTTTATTGGAACAACAATAGAAGATTTTCCTAATTCTTTTGCAATGTTTAAAGCCACAGCTGATTTACCTGTTCCACACACCCCACGAATGAAAATTATTTTTTCTCCATTTTTAATTTCTTTTAAAACTTCTTCAACAATATCTTCTTGGGTTTTTCCATTTGAAAAAACTAAAGGTTTTAAGAATTTATTATTTTCATAAAGATTCCATGCCATAAGTTAGAAAGAAAATAAAAGGAGTTATAAAGATTTTGGGGATTTGAATAATTAAGACAAAACTTAAAAGAGATAAAAACTTTTGTAGGGCATGGGTTATGCAGTTTATACAACTGAAAATTTTGAAAAAGAGGTTTTGAAATCATCTGGAAATTATCTAAAAAAAATCAAGAAAATATTTTTGCAACTTAAAGAAAATCCATATGTTGGAGATACAATAAGATATAAATTTTTCCGCGAGAAAAGAATTAAAGAAAAAAGAATTTATTATTTAATTTATGATGAATTGTCTGTAGTATTAATTGTTGCTTTTGGTGGAAAAAAAGAACAACAAGAAACTATAGATAAAATAATAAAATATTTACCAGAATTTAAAAGATACATAGAAAAATTATTAAAAAACTAAGCAACTCTTTTTATTTTTCCAAGTTTTAAATCATTTAAACTTTTTTCAAATTGATTAACTAAATCATTATCTATTTTTTTTAATACAACAACATCATTTATTTTTTCCATTGCAAGAATTGAACCCTCATTCACTCCTAATTCCAATCTTATTTTTTGAGGAATTACAATTTGCCCTTTTGAACTTATTTTTATTATTTCCATATGTAAGAAAGTAAGATTTTCCTATTTTTAAATGTTTTGGTTTTAAGAATTTTTAGAAAGATTTCAAGTCATAAGATGGATAGAAATTATGGGGTGTTATAAATTTTACTTAAATATGCCCCATTTCTTCATTTTTCCATCTAATTGTTTTTGTCTAATAATTAATAAAATCACTCCTGGAATTATGTATAATAAAAATCCAATAATTACTAACCAAATTGGAATTGTTCCTCTTTCTCTTAAACATTTATCACACAAAATCCCTTTATCTGATTTATTTGCACAAGATTTGCAAAGGATTTTGTTACAACGAACACATTTTCCTGCAATATTGGTTTCAGATTTCTGGTTACATGTTTCTGGTTACAAAACTTACCCCTTTCGTCTTGTTTAGCTTGTTCTTTTATAGATTTTCTAGCTTCTTTGCCTTGTTGCATCGCATGATTTTAGCTATTTTATTAACAGCCCCTGCTCCAACACCTATTTTTACTAAATCTTTTATTAATTTACCCATATAAAATATTGTTTTTTATTATTTTTAAAAGTATCTTTTCAAATTTAGAAATCTCCTGCCCAACTACATGAAGAGAGCTTGTGCTCCAACTAAAAATTAAAATAATTAGCCAAATAAAGCACCAAGCCCTTCTGCTGCAGCTACTTTCTTTTCTTCTTTTGGTTTTGCTTCTTCTTTCTTCTCTGCAGGCGCACCAGCAGGAGCATTAGCAACCAAACTAGCGCTTTCTAATTCTTTCGCAATATCAACGCCTTTCAAACTAGCAATAAGAGACTTAATCTTTGAATCATCTGCCTCTACACCAGTAGCTACAACAACTTTTTTCACATGCTCTTCATTAACTTCTTTTCCGAGTTTGTGCAACAATAAAGCTGCATATATGTATTCCATTGTGTTGTTTTTTTGTATTTAATTAGCGTCAAAAAATGACGCAGATAGGAAATTTATTTCTTGTCTTATTTTTCCTCTCCTGATTTATTTTCAAGAGTTTTATATTTTTTCATTTTTTTATCCAAATAAAGCACCAAGCCCTTCACTGCTCGCTGCTTTTGGTTCCTCCTTTTTAGTTTCTTGAACTTCTTCTTTCTTTTCTTTGCCCCCTAATTCAGAGCTTTGGGGTACACCGAGCGGTGCCACAACCGGTTCGGGTTCTCCAGTAACAATTCTATTAATTTTATTTGCTTGTGCATTTGCTTTACTAATAAAAAAAGTAATTGTATCTTTACTAATATATTCAATCTCAAGGGAAAAACCCAATGCTTTTCCATAGGCAATTTTTAAATTTTCAATTGTTACTTCTTTATCAACTTTAATATTAGCGTAAAATACTTTTTTTTCACTATCAAAAGCACATAAAGGAATAAATCCAATTTTAAATGGTTTAATATCTAATTTAGCCATTAAATCTGCTGCATTTTGAGAAATTTTCTCCCCTTTTTTAGCTATAATTTTTGAAGTTTTAATTGTAATCTTTCCCTTTTCAATTTGAATTTGAATCCCTAAAGCACCTAATTCACTAATTGCTGGACCAGGAACTAATTCAGTTGGACCTTCTGGAATTTCAATGTCAATTGGTGCTTCTTGACCAGCCTTTGCTTTTGTAAAACTTTTATTTTTTGCTAATTCTCCAGCAAGTTCAAAACTTTCTAAATCCGAAAATAAAAGTGTAAAATTCTTTTTTATTTTCTGTCTCAATTTTGTAATTTCTTCATTTGTTTCTTTATCTAAAACTCTAAAAATTAAATTCTTCTTTGGAACTTTTATAATTGCTTTACTTCTTAATTTTTTTACAATTTCTTGAAATTGGGAGCAAGGAATATCTTTTATAGAAGCAATTAAAATTGTTTTTTTATTTTTAATTAAATCTTCAAGCTCTTTTACTGATTTTATTTTAGATTCTGGAATAGGATTTTCTCTTGTTTGATTTGTTTTTATTTTAGTTTTCATCTTATATTAATTTTTATAGGTTTAGTCATTGTGAATTTTATTTCAATATTTTTAATATTTTCTTTTTCTCTTGGAAGAACTTTTAATATTTTATTATAAACCAAAAAAATATTTTCAATAATTTCTTCATCTTTCATGCTTTGTTTTCCAATCGCAACTTTAATACTGGCTTCTTTTGTTTTTATTTTAATACTTGAATTAATTTTTTCCTTTAATTCTTCAATTGTTTTATCATCTGCATTTATAATAATTCCCAATTGTGGGGAAGGCATTTTTCCTATTGGTCCTAATATTCTTCCAAAAGTTGTAGCAACTTTTGGCATAACACTTGCTTGTGAAATAAAAAAATCATATTTTTTTACAATTTTTTTTAATTCTTGTTTATCATGATATTTTTTAAACTCATCAGGTGTAATTGTAAAAACTTTATTATTTTTTACTTCTAAAAATCCTGCAATTTTCTTATCTTTGATTTTGTGTGCAACAGAAACAAAAGTATTCACTTGATTTTTCTTTAAATTAAATTTCTGTAAATTTATAATTAAATCAACTGTTTGATTGAATTTTCTTTCTTTTGATTTTCTAAGTTCTATTAATGCGTTTTGTAATTTTGCTTTCATTTAAATTTATTTTTGTTCTTATTTAATTTGAATGAATACAAAAATTTCCTGTTTTTGCTTTCATATTAACCTCCTACATTATGCACCGCGAACATAGAATCTATTTCGCAATGATGTAGTTCAATTGGTAAATTTTTGAGATTTTAGATGTTTATAAAAGTTTGGTTTGTTTCTCTTTCATTTGGCTTCTTGACGAATGAATGAAACATCTTAGATGTTTCTTCTATCAAGTTCATTGTTTAACAAGGTAATAACTTGAGAAGCAAAATACATT
>CAYVGH010000010.1:0-11194 GCA_964451185.1 Candidatus Woesearchaeota archaeon
GGAGGTCGCTACGCTCCACTCTCAAAAATCCAACTTCTCTTAATCGCGATGTTATATTCAATTTTATTTTTGCCCCTAACACAAATTTTATATACTTAAATAAATAATTTAACATTATGCAAAACAAAAATAGCATTTTTTGGATCTTTGGAATCTTACAAGCACTAACTTTAGGATTAATTGCATTTTTCATTCTTGGAATAACCAATATTGGAAAAGATACTTCCATTCTTTTGAGTATTTTGTTTCCTTTATTCACATTAATTGTAGAATACATTATTTATTCCAAAAAATAATAGTAAACTTCTTTATCTGAAAAAAATCTAACGGGGCAAAAAGAAAACTTTGATTTTTTGCCTTCGGCATCGTTGCACTAAAATTCAATTCCTCACGGGAGAAATTAACTTTCCTTAATCGCGATGTTAGTTTAAGTTTTTTCTTTTAGGAAAAAGAAACAAAAAGAGGGTAAGTCTGTGCTTCGCATATATTACCTTTTACTTTGTAAAATAATTTATGAATCTATCTTTAAATCTCCAAATCTTCTAAAACTTCTATATCTTATTTTCATAATCTTCTATAGCTGCCTTCAATGCTTTTTCAGCAAGTTCAGAACAATGAATTTTAATTTTTGGCAAACCACCAAGTGATTTAACAATTTCTTTATACTTTATTTTTTTAGCTTCTTTTAATTTCTTGCCTTTTGCAATTTGAGTAATTATAGAAGAGGTTGCAATTGCAGCAGCACAACCAAAAGTTTTAAATTTTATATCTTTTATTTTTTTTGTTTTTTTATCTACTTTAATATAAATATCAATTATATCTCCACAAACAGGATTTCCTATTTCTCCAAATCCATCTGGATTTTTTATTTCACCCATATTTTTTGGATGAAGAAAATTTTGCATTACTTTTTTTGAATATTTCATTTATTCAACCTCTCAACTAATTTTTTAATTTCTTTATCATCCATTTCATGAGCTTTACAACCTTGTTCTAAAGTTTCTTGTTGAGCCATTGGGCAACCTATACAAGTTAAACCAGCTTTAAATAAAATTTCAACTACTTCTGGTTTTTCTTGAATAATTTTATTTATAATCATAGATTTTTTTATTTTCATCATTTTACCAAAGGAGAAATTCTTCTTAATCTTTTTACAATCTTTTTCAACTTTTTTAATACATAATCAATCTCTTCTTCTGTTGTATATTTACTCAAACTAATTCTTAAAGAACTATTTGAAGCCAAAGCAGAGAGTCCAAGAGCTTTCAAAACATGGCTAGTTTCTAATGAATGAGACAAACATGCAGATCCAGTAGAAGTATATATTTCTATATTTTCTAAATAACCTCCAAGAGCTTCGCCTTCAATATTATTAAATGAAACATTAATATTATTGCACAACCTGTTTTCCTTTGGACCATTTAATTTGACATTTGGAATTTCTAATAATTCTTTAATAAAATAATCTCGTAATTTTTTCATTTTCTTTACATCTTTTTTATTTGAAATTTTAACAGCTTCGCTAAAACCAACAATTCCAGAAATGTTTTCTGTTCCACTTCTTAATTTTTTTTCATGTCCTCCCCCATGAAATAAAGGAGTTATTTTAATTCCATCTTTAATATATAGGGCACCAACACCTTTTGGTCCATGAATTTTGTGCGAATTTAAACTAACTAAATCCAAATTCATTTTCTTAACATTAATATTAACTTTTGTAAAACTCTGGCAAGCATCTGTATGAAACAAAACATTTTTTTCTTTGCAAATTTTTCCAATTTTTTCTAAGTCTTGGATAGTTCCTATTTCATTATTTCCATGAATTATTGTTACTAAAAAAGTCTTGTCTGTTATTGCTTTTTCAATATCTTCTGAATTTACAAAACCTTCTTTGTCAACATCAAGATAAGTAACTTTAGCTCCTTGTTTTTCAAGCCATTTACAAGTGTTTAATATGCAATCATGTTCTATTTTTGTTGTAATAATGTGGTTTTTTTCAGGATAATTTTCAAAAAACAATCCTTTCAAAGCGAGATTATTTGATTCTGTTCCACCCGAAGTAAAAATTATTTCATCAGTGTGAGCATGAATTGCTCTTGCAATTCTTCTCCTTGCTCTTTCCAAAGCATTTTTTGCTTCTTGCCCAATTTGATGCTGTGAAGAAGCATTTCCAAATTTCTCTGAAAAATAAGGAATCATTTTTTTCAAAACTTTTTCATCAACTTTTGTCGATGCTGCATTATCTAAATATATTTTCATTTTCAATTACAATACCCACATTTTTCACATTTATGTTTATCAAGAATTTTCAAAATTGGAAGAATTGTTTTTTTATTTAAAAAATAAATTCTTTGTTTTCCTTTTTGTTTTACTTCAACAATTCTACAATTTTTTAAAGAACTTAAAGCGTGAGAAATTTTACTTTGTTCAACTTTTAATTTCTTAGATAATTCTCCAACAGAATTTTCTTTTTCTTTTAATTTTTCAATTATTTTAATTCTTAATGGATTTGCAAGATTTCTAAAGAAAATATAATATGTGGATTTTGACATATGAAATATTGTTCATATTAGTATTTAAAACTTTTTGTTATTTCTTTAATTTCTTCATAAAAAATACTAAAATTAAGATAAAGATTGTACTAATTATCCAAATATTCTTATTAATTTTCTCTTTTAATATATCTTGCTGATTTTCTTCATTAGTTTCATTTAAACTTGCAGTTTTATTCTCATCTAAAATTTGTCTTATTCCTATTGATTCATTAATTTTCATTATTGTTATGTTTGCTGAAGAATTAAAAAAAGAATTAAGAATTATTTTAAAATCATAAATCTTATCATTATTTATATCCACTTTTTTAGTTTCTCCTTTTTTAATTGTTAAATTTATAGGATTGCTAAGTATAGAAATTTTTATATTAGAATTAAATATTGAAAGAAGTTCCAATAGATGATATGTGTTGTTAATTTTAAATTTCATTTTATCATTTTGTTTCATTGTTTTAGTTATTCCTCTTACAAAATCAGCATCATTTATAGTAAAGGTAATTGGAGAATCAATTAAAGAAAAAGAACTTGATGAAGAACCTCCACCAGAGCTAGGAGTTGAAATTATTTTCAAATTCCAATCTAAAGTTGTCTTATTATTTCCTACAAAATCAACACATTTAATTTTCCAGTCATAGTTTCCAAGAGACAATTCTATATTAGAAAATTCATTTACTTGCCCAGAAATTACAGAATTTTCTGTTTGATTAATTTTATTATTAATAATCAAACTGCAATTAGCAATATTTGTGTCTGTTAGATTATATTTAAAATTAATTTTTGTTGCAGAAGTTTCATAATTATTTCCCGGGCTAACAAGAGTAATATTCGGGGAAACTATATCAAGAGTTATACTATAATTCTCTTCTGCATAAGCTAAATTTAAATTTTTATCTAAAGTATAACAATTCCATTCATAATTATCTTCTTTAGTTAAATTATAGTAAAAAGTTGTTTCATTTGAATTTCCAGAAATATTTTGGGTTTCATTATAAACTAAATTCCCTGTTGAATTCCATAAATAAAAACTTGTATTTGTAAGATTGGCTAATGTACTTTTTGAATTGCAAATAAAAGCAGTATCATTTGTATTTTGATAAGTATTATTCAAAGGCAAAGAAAGAATTACAGATAAATTTCCAATGTCTAAAGTATAATTTAAAAGAGCATAAGCAGAATTACCATTTAAATCATAACCCAAGCAATTCCATTTATAAATTCCATTAGACAAATTTGTAATATTAAATTCTGTTTGATTTTCTTTTCCAGAAATATTAATACTTGTCTGATTAATTATTTCGTGGGATGAGTTCCATAAATAAAAAGTTATATTTGAAAGTTGCCAATCAGTTGTATTACATACAAATGTCTGGTTTGATGATTCATTAAATAAATTATTATTTGGGGAAATTAAGGTTATATTTGGAGCAATATTATCCAGAGAAAGAATTGCATTATAAAGATTAATTCTTGAGTAATTTAAATTAGAATAACCAGAATCATTTATTTTCTTTCCTGTATTATATAAAATTGTTTCAATTTCTTGAGGTGTTTTTAATTGTTCTGTTAAATTTAAATATTGATTTATAATTGCAATTGCTCCTGCCACATGAGGAGCAGACATAGAAGTTCCATTTTGAACAGAATAATCCCCTGTTTTCCAAGTTGAGTTAATCTGATATCCTGGAGCAAGAAGTTGAACAAGAGCATTTCTATTATAAATTATAGAATCTGTTTTATTTGTTGCTCCAACAGGAGTTGCATTTTGAACACAAGCAGGAGCAGATATATATGTGAAATTTCCAATATTTCCAGTAGCTATTACAACTGAAATATTTTTTGCAACTGCACTATTAATTTCATCTGTTAAAGGATCTGAATTACAATAACTATTATTTAAAACAGAACCTAAGCTCATACTAATTACAGAAATATTAAATTTAGATGAATTCTCAACACACCAATCAATTGCTTTTTCTAAATCATCATCCCAAAAAATTCCAGAAGCATTTCCTGCTTTTATTATTATTATTTTTGCATCTGGTGCAACACCCTTTATTGTTCCATTTGCAGCAACAATTCCTGTTACATGTGTTCCATGTCCATTAACATCCATTGGATTGCTATCAAAAGTTGTACAATTTACATCATCTGCACAAAAATCATATCCTCCAATAATTTTGCAGGAAGAAGAAATATTATTCCCTCCATAACAGCCACCTAAATCAGGATGAGAATAATTAACACCAGTATCAATAATGCAAATAGTTTCTCCTTTGCCTGTTAAATTAATTTCATTTGTTTTAAGTTCCCAGGTTGTTGTTGCATTTATTAAAGGCGCAGAATCTTGCAAAAAAACTTTTCTAGTTCCAATAAGTTCAACTGATTCCACGTTTGGATTATTTTGCAATTCTTCTAAATCTTTTTCAGAAACAAAAGCAGAAACTTTATCATCAAATTTATATTTTATTTTGTTATTTAAATTTAAAATTTCCTTTTTTAAATTAATCGCTTTTCCTTCTTGATTAATTTTAAATTTAATATAAACCTTAACATCTTGCCCTTGATGAACTTTTTCAAATACTTCTGAAGATATTTTATTTTTTTCAGCATTCAAGCTTAAACTAAAAAAAAATACTAATAACATAATTAAAATAACAAATACGATTCCTCTTTTCATAAATAAATCAGATTTTTTAATTTTAAATATTTATTGATTTAAATTTACTACTTTTTTCCAAGACCAAAGATATAAAACATTCTTTTTCCAATATAAATAATGGAAAACTTAAAAATTTGGTTAATAATTGCAATTATCCTTGTTGTTTTTTTAGTTGGAGCTTTATATTTTGGGCTTTTTAATCATATTACAAATATCAAAGCTTTTGTTGCTTCAAGCATGATTATTTTTACATTATTTCTATTGATAATTATGGTTTTAGTTAAAAAATAAAGCAAAAAAGAAAAACAAAGTTTATAAAGATAAAAAACATTTAAATAAAATGATAAAACAACAAAGCAAAGTAAATTTAAAAAATAATAAAAAAGCATCTGCTGTATTATTTATTTTAATAGGAATTTTGGTTTTAGCTTGTGCAGCATTATTAATTCTTAAAACAACAAACAATCAAAATGCATCAACAGATAATGAAGATGAATCAGATAATGAAAAAGAATCAACCCATATGCAGATAATAACTTGCACAGATGAAAATTCTTCAACCATAATTACTGAAAATATTTCAGATAAAACAGCAGATATTGAAATAAATTTATATTTAGATTCTGCAAGTATTGATGTTGTTTCTCCTTTTCTTTGTATTGGAATGCAGATGGCTTTTTTTAATGAAACTTCTTTAGAAGAATTTAATAAACAAATAACTGCATGGAATCAAATGGAGATTACTATGGATGATGAAAATGGAATAAATATTGGTGTCCCAGAAAATGATTTTTTAGCAGGATATACAATAACTAAAGTAATAATTAATTTTAAAGACAAGATAACAGAACAAGAAATTAAAACTTGCACAATTACAGGTCCTTCTAAATCCCAAGTTATTTGTAATTAATTTTTTTAGAGAAACGAGTTTGGTGAGAATTTTACTGAAAATTAAAAATTTTTTGTGACACTTGAAATTATTTGAAGTTTTCAAGCCCTAAAACATTAAATTCAAAAATGGGCGCGGAGAGAATCGAACTCCCAGCTGTCGGTCTGGAGCCGACTATTTTACCACTAAACTACGCACCCTTAATTAAATAAGAAATAACCTATTTTTAATATTTGCTATTTTGTTCTTATTAAAAATTTTATAATAATTATTTTAGATTTTTTATCTGATTAATTTCATCTTCAGAAATAGCACATCCTTCATGCAAATCATTGATGATTTGTGTAAAAAAATTCTTTTAGAATTTTTTGAGTTTGGGTTATTTCATTTTTTTAATTTCTTGAATTTCATCTTCAGAAATAGCACAACCTTTAAACTTTAATGCATAAAGCAAACCATCTAAAAGATTTTTGTTTTTCCATCTTATTAGCCCTTTTTTATAAGCCACATATATTAATTCTGTTGAACGTATTATTTTAAATCCTTCAAATGATTTGAAATTGCTCTTTTTTAATTTTACTTTAGTATGTGTTTTTTTTTCTAATAATTTTTTTAAATTTTCTGGCTTTTCCACCAACATTCTTGTAGTACGCTCATCTATAGCTAAAACATGCTCTACTCCTCTTTCTTCAAGAATTTTACTCAATGCAAGACAAGCAGATTCACCAGTTTGTATTAATTTTATTTTTTGACCATTTACAAGAAACATTGTGTTTGCAAGATCCATAAATTTAAACATAGAACTAGTTATTTTTTTAGCCTCTATTCCTAAATCTTTTGGCATAACTAAATAACCTTCATCAAGCAATGCCTGAATTTTTATTGCTTCAAGTTCAAATCTTTTTGTTTTTATCGGATGGTCTATAATTTCATATTTAACTTCTTTTGGAATTACAAAATATCCTTGAAAATTATCTTTTAATTTTTTAAGTTCTGGCAAAAGACCATTCATTGAAAAACTAATTAAAGTTCCAGAGTCAAATATTATTGCTTTCATTTGGATTTCCACCTCATTTCAATTGGAAAGATGAATAAATACAAAATCTCGAAGAGATGTTTTGCTTTCATTTTATTAATTATCATTTTACTCATATGAATAATTTTTTATTCAAACATCTCCATTGCAAGTTTAATTCTTGATTTTATATTTAATGTTTTAGATTCAGGAGCTTCTGAAATATCTGTTTGCCCTGCATAATCTGCCAATTCAAACATTGTAATTCCAAGCAACTTTGCTGTTTGCTCCATTGAAATTCCATGCTCATAAATTTTCGAAGCTTTGTTAATTTGTGCTTTTCTGAAAACTTCTTGAATATACTCTTTTAATTTTCCAGATAATTTTCCAATTGCTTTTCTAATTGCTTCAAAATCTTTTCTAAATTTTTTAGGATTATTTTCCTTTACATCATTTATAGATTTATCCAATGATTTAATTATTAATTTATAAAAATTTTCCCATCCAAGAAGTTCTTTATACTTTGGTCTTTCCAAAATTTTACTTAAAGAATAAATAATCACAGCAACAGCAATATTGTCTGGATCTTGTGTTAAAGAAGCAGTATTAACTGTCTGACCACTTAAATTTTTAATTTCTGCAAAATCTTCTACCCTAATAGCTCGTCGGGTCTCTTCAAGAATTCTTAGAATATTCTCTGTTTCTTTCATCTGTTTTTCCTCTTTATTTTATTGGAAAAATGGACGAGATAAAAAATCTCTGAAAAGAGATGTTTTTTGTCTCATTTGAATAACTTCCAGATTTATCCAATATTAATTTAAAGAAAAAAGATTATTTAAAGTTGGTGTTTTACATACAAATAAAACATTACCATTACAAAATATCAAAAAACATAAAATTTAAATAGTATGTAATGGTAACATATTTATGAGAATTATTAAAAGGAAAAAAGGCAGGAAAGAATATTTTTATTTACAGCATTCATTTAGAAAAAAAGGCAAAGTAACCACAAAAGAAAAATATCTTGGATTAAAAATACCAAGAGATATTGAAAAAATTAAACAAGAGTTTTCTTTAGAATTTAAAATAGAACTTTATAAAAAAATAAGGGAAATTAAAGAGAATTTTCAAAACGAGTGGAAAAAAATTCCAAAATCTGCAAAAGAAAGAGAATTAAAAGAAATATCAATAGCATTTACTTATAATACTAATGCAATAGAAGGCTCCACAATAACTTTAGAAGAGGTTAGGGAAATAATTCATGATAAAATTGCACCAAACAAACCATTAAGAGACATAAAAGAAACAGAAGCACATAACAAAGTTTTTTTGCAAATGATTAATCAAAAAGATAAAATAACAAATGCATTGCTTCTAAAATGGCATAAGGAAATTTTTTCAGAGACAAAAAAAGACATTGCAGGAAAATACAGGGATTATTTAGTAAGAATTGGGCCCTATCTTGCTCCTGATTGGCAAGATGTTCAGAAATTAATGAATGATTTAATTAAATTTATTAATTCAAAGAAAAAAATCAATCATGTTGAATTAGCAGGGAGATTTCATTATAAGTTTGAAAAAATCCATCCTTTTGGAGATGGCAATGGGAGAATAGGAAGATTAATTATGAACCATCTTCTATGGCATAACAATTATCCAATGATTATTATTGAATATAAAAAAAGAGCATCCTATTATAAAGCACTGACAAAAAAAGAAGAAGATTTTGTTAATTATTTTATTAGAAGGTATTTATCAGTTCATAAGGGGAGATTAAAAACATGAAACAAGTACTTATAGACACAAACTTTATCCTAACTTGTATAAAGCAGAAAATTGATTTTTTTGAAGATTTAAAATTAAAAGGATTTGAAATTTTAATTCCAAAACAAATTATCAGAGAATTAAAAGGAATTAAACAATTAAATGCAAAACTCGCTTTGAAAATTTTAGAAAAAAATAAGTTTAAAGAGATTGATATTGGAAAAGGCGTTGTTGATAAAAAAATTATAAAGTATTTAAAAGACAAAAAAAATATTTTAATTGCAACATTAGATAAAGATTTAAAAGAAAAATTGAAAAATTCTAAAATTATTATCAAAGAAAAGAAAAGATTATCAATACAATAACTTTTTAAATTGAACTTTATATTTAATAAAATGTTTTATGAATTAGAAATAGAAGATCATGTAAGGGTTGAGCCAAAATTATTTGGTTTACCCACTGTCGAAGCTGTTAAAAAACAACTTTTAGAAACTTATGAAGAATATTATGATAAAGAAATTGGTAAGGCTATTTCAGTTATTGAGGTTTTAAATGTTGGAGAAGGAGTGATTATTCCGGGTGATGGTGCAACATATTATAATTCAAAATTTAAAATCTTAGTTTGGAGGCCAGAATTACAAGAATTAGTCTATGGAGAAATTATGGAAATAACAAATTTTGGGGCATTTATTAATTTAGATCCAATGAAAGGAATGATTCATATCTCACAAACAATGGATGATTTTGTTAGTTTTAGTAAGTCAAATTCTCTTACTGGAAAATCTTCAAAAAGAACTTTGAAACCAGGAGATTTATGTTTAGCAAGAATTGTAGCAATTTCGCATAAAGGTGGAGAACCAAAAATGGGTTTAACAATGAGACAACCTGGTTTAGGAAAACTTGAATGGATTAAAGAAGATGCAATTAAAAAACAAAAAGAAACTGAAAAAGCTGTTAAAGCAGAAGCTAAAGCTGTTAAAGGAAAATCCAAAGGAGGAAAAAAATAATGGTAAAACAAAAGGCATGCAAAATTTGCAACACAATTTATGAAACAGAAACAAAATGTCCTACTTGTGGTTCTAAAGAATATACAGAAGCATTTAAAGGGCACATCATAATTTTAAATACAGAAAAATCAGAACTTGCTAAAAATCTAAATTTTAAAGAAAAAGGAAATTTTGCAATTAAAACAAGGTAATTCTAATGGAAATAAAAATTATTGAACAAAAACAAAATCCTCTTTTTAATAGAAAAGAAGTAATTTTAGAAATAAAAAATGAAGTTACCCCCAGCCATACTGAAGTTGAAAAAATAATATCTGAAAAATTTTCAACAAACACAGAAGCTTTTAAAATTAAAAAAATTCAAGGAAGTTTTGGCTCAAAAACATTTAAAATTATTGCAAATATTTATCCTTCAAAACAAGAAAAAGAAGATATTGAAGTTAAAACAAAACAAGAAAAAGAAGCTGAGAAGAATATTTTAAAAGAAAAAATAAAAGCTAAAGCAGAAGAAAAGAAAGTTGAAGAAGAAGCTAAAAAAGCTGAAGCAGAGGCAAAATTAGCATCTAAAGATGTACCCTCAGAAAATGAAGAAGAAAAATTAGCTAAGGGCAAAGAAACTCAAGAAGAAGTTAAAATTAAGGAAAAACATGAATAATGGGAAAGAAAAAAATAATAAAAAAAGGGAAAAAACCTCACAAGAATAAACCTACAAGCAAAAAATATTCCAAATATAAAATTGAGGGAAATAAAATTACAAGACAAAGATTTTGTCCAAGATGTGGACCCGGAGTTTTTTTAATGAATTCTCAAGGACGAATGTATTGTGGAAAATGCCATTACACTGAATTCGAAGGGAAGCAAGTTGAAGAGAAGAAGGAAATTAAAGAAGAGAAGAAAGAATAATTATTTTTTATCAATTGTTATATTATAATTATTTCCTTTATTATCTCTATATTCAACAATTATTGCTTTACTATTTCCTGAAAAATATTGCACCTTTCCCATAGAATTAAGAGATTGGTAACCTGTAATATTTCTTCTTCTTGGAGCTGTTTCCATAATCTATTCTAATTGTTTAAAGGATATTGTAACTTCGTTTAGAATTTCTTTTAATTTACTTTTTCTTTCTTTTGTTTCGTTTTTCATCTTGAATATGTCTCCATACTACAATAATTTTTTATACAACCCTAGGAGATTCTTCAAGCCTTCAAAAAGTTGACCCGAAGCTTCTCCTGGGCAAAAAGAGGTGATATAATTTAGAAACAAGTAGAGTATTTAAACCTTTCGCCTATGTTACTCTTTTAGAATGAC